>NZ_LZMK01000131.1:0-2036 GCF_001665865.1 Nocardia sp. 852002-20019_SCH5090214
GCCGCGGTGCCAGTCCGGACCCACCAGCGAGATAGCGGACCGGATCCGCTGCGGACACGCCGGTTTCGCGATCCCTTCCGCTCTCGAGGAGCACGCGCGCCGCGACGTCGACCGTCTCGACGAACTCGGAGCGCGGCTGATCACTCGCGACGACGCCGAATGGCCATGGCCGCGGCTGGCGCGGCTGGACCGCGCCCCACAATCCGCCCCGTTCGCGCTCTACCTGCGCGGCCCCGCCCGCCTCGACACCCTCACCGAGCGGGCCATCACCGTCACCGGCTCGCGCGCGGCGACCGGATACGGCCGCACCGTCACCGTCCGGATCGCCGCCGAACTCACCGCCTTGGGCTGGAATGCCGTGGCGGGCAGCGCATACGGCGTCGCCGCCATCGCGCACAAAGCCGCCCTGGCCGCGCACGGCAGTCCAGTCGCGGTTCTCGCGGCCGGGATCGACGTCGCTCACCCGCCCGGACATTCCGGACTACTCGACACCATCGCCACCAGCGGACTTCTGGTCTCCGAATATCCGCCCGGCACGGGTGTGACCCGGGCACGCCGCCGCGCCCAGGCTCGCCTGCTGGCCGCGCTGTCGCGGGCAGTACTCATCATCGAGTCCACACCAGGCGGTGAACCCGCCACGATCGCCGCGCACGCTGTGCGCCACCGGGTTCCGGTGTTCGCGGTGCCAGGGCCGGTGACCAGCGCGACCACCGCGCTGCCGCACGAGTTGATCGCCACCGGCCGCGCACGACTGACCATCAGCGGCCACGACATCCACCACATCCTGAGCTGACCGCGGCCCGCCGACCTGGCTGTCCGCGCCTCAGGCAGCTGTGTCGGCCGTCTCCGATTCGTTGTCCAGTGAAGGGACCTGCTCATGACTCAGCCGACGACGCTACGCATGTCTGCCCCGGGTGAATTCATTGCCGCCGTGCCGGCCCTGCTCGGCTTCTACCCCGTCGATTCATTGGTCGTGGCGCTTCTCGAACGCCGCCCTCCCGCCGACGAGGTATGCATCAAAGTCGTCGCCCGCCACGACCTCCCCATCAGCGACAGCCGGCTCACCACCGTCGTCACGCAATTGGCCGACCTCGCCGCGAACGAAAACGCGTCGGCGGTATTGGCTCTCGTCGTCGACAGCACCGCGCAACCAGCACCCGCACCGCACAGCGGGCACACCCACATCCTCGACATCCTCGACCGTGCCCTCACCACACGCGGTGTTGTTCTCGCGTCGGCGTGGGCGACCCGCGTGATCGAAGCAGGCGCGCCGTGGTGGAGCCTGCCCGATGCCACCGAGTCCGGCGTCGTACCCGACCCCGACGCATCGGCGCTCGCCGCCACCGTCGTCGTCGCGGGACATCCGATCCACCGGTCACGCGAGGAACTGGCCCGCCTGATCGAGCCCGACCCGGGGGTGGCCGACCAGGTCCGCGCACTGCTCCCTGAGGTCGCCAGCCTCCGCACGCAGCGCGCGTCCGGCGAGATCACCGACACCGTCGCCATGGTGATCGAACACATTGACACGCTGGCGGCAGGTTCGGCGCTGACTCCGGCGGATATGGCCGCGCTCGCGGTGGCCTTACGCACGGCCGCCGTGCGCCATTGCATGCTCGGGCTGGTCGGCACTGCCCGCGTCGACGCGGCTGAACGGTTGTGGGCGCTGCTCACCCGCAGCCTGCCCGATCCCGACCGCGCCCACCCCGCGGCTCTGCTGGCGTTCTCGGCCTATCACCGAGGCAATGGAGTGCTGGCCTCGATCGCGCTGGACGCGGCCCTGGCCGCCGACCCACAACACCGGTTCGCCCGCTCCCTCGACGCCGCGTTGCGAGACGGCACGTCCCCGCCCCGACTCGGCGCGGTCGTCACCTACGCGCACGACATCGCCGACGCCCTCGGCGTCGATCTCCACCACTGACCAGCATCGCTCTTTCTCGTCTCCTCGTTTCGTCCCGATCAGAAAGGTCACCGTTCATGCCGTCCGCGAACTCTGTCCCGACCCTGTCCCGCGCGGAATTCGATCGACTCGAACACCG
>NZ_LZMK01000132.1:0-1165 GCF_001665865.1 Nocardia sp. 852002-20019_SCH5090214
CCGCCGTGCTATCCGTTCGCAGCCTCCTGCAACTGACCGAACCGAGCACCGCAACCGCGGCTGACGACGATTCTGGTCCGGGCCCGGCCCCGAGAGTTCCGATCTGCCTGGCCGGGCCCGGCACCGCTCAGCATAGGGCCGTCCGCAACCCCCGCCATGGCCACCGGCCGGAGCCCGGTCGGACCGGGGTGCGGGTCCGGTACCCGAAATGGGGTACGGCCGCCGAGCCGCAGAGCCCCTGAGCGCAGTGCGATGTTTCCTGTCTTTGTGGTTTCCGGTTGGGACGGGTGAGGCACATGATGCGCGGGGCAACCGCACCTGCCCAACCTCCTTCCTTCCGGTCCCATTTTCCGGTCACACCTCTTGCACCACGGCGTGTCAGAGGGGGAGTTTCGTCCGGAAGAAACTTGTAGCCTGGCCGTATGGTCGCCTCCCGGTCGTGTCTTCAGTGCGGAAACCCGGTGACGTGGAAAGGCACCGGAAGACCACCGATCTGGTGCAGCAGCAGGTGCCGGCGGCGCGGGCACGAGGCGGGGATACGCATCCGTGAAGTCGTACGCGAACGGGTGGTCGACAAGCCGGAGCGGATCTCGGCACAACGCCAGATCGATCGCCTGCTCGACAGCGAGGAAGACACCGAACTGCTGCTGCGCACGCTGATATTCCGGTGGCGCCACCGCAACCCCGACACCTATCCCGACACCGACCGCAGACTTGCCCCGCTGGTGACCGAACTGTGGCAGTCCTTCCACGCCCCGGTCGATCCGAAGACCGCGAAAAACCCGCCCGCCAAGGCACCGACCGCCGCCGCGGACTACCGCCTCGCGGTCGACAAGGTGCTCTCCTCACCGCGGTCGATCCAATCGCTGCTCGTCAAACTGCGCGACATGATCGACCGTGACCGGCTGCCCAACGATGCCCGCAGCCGCGACCAGATCCTTGCCGGAGTCTCACACCTGAATTCCCGCCGCCGGTCGGAGCCGATCTATCGCAGGCGCTGACCCAAAGTTGCCCTTCACACCTCATGCTCCGAGGTAACGAAACAGCAGCGATGACATGGCAAGCCCGCCCGCTGAGGGCGGGTGCGGCAGCACCTTCCAACCCAGCCACCTCGCCGACGGGGCGGCCGCTACAGTTCCGGGCCGTGATCGCGGTCGCGGTCGAA
>NZ_LZMK01000133.1:0-531 GCF_001665865.1 Nocardia sp. 852002-20019_SCH5090214
GACTGCGCGCCGCGGCGGCACTGGCCGACCTCGGCCTGGCACCGGTCGCCGCCGGGGTGATCGCCCGGCGCCGCGGCATGATGGCGCTGCTGGAGCGAGTCGGCGCCGACGACCGCGCGGTCCGCAGGATGCATCGCTTGCGGCGTGAATTCGGCAGCGGCCCGGTCGAACTGGTGCTGCCCGGCCGGCGGGTGCTGGTGCCGCTGGATCCCGCCGACGTCTCGCGGATCCTCGACGGCGCGCCGACTCCGTTCCATCCCGCCAATCGCGAGAAGATCGCCGCGCTGCGCACCTTCCAGCCGCACGGGGTTCTCATCTCCGAGGGTGCGGCTCGCGAACAGCGCCGGCGCCTGAACGAACAGGCGCTCGACACCGACCGGCCGCTGCACCACCTGGCCGATCCGTTCGCCGGGGTGGTCGCCGATGCCGCCCGCGAACAGATCCGCGCCGCGGTGCAGCGCGGCGGTCTCGACGCGGCGCACTTCACCACCGATTGGTGGCGGCTGGTGCGCCGGATCGTGCTGGGCCGGC
>NZ_LZMK01000134.1:0-1798 GCF_001665865.1 Nocardia sp. 852002-20019_SCH5090214
GCCGCGGTGGTCCGCACCGACTTCGACCACGCCTCCGGCGAACTCGTTCAGATCTGGTCGAAAACCCCACCCACCGGCGGGACGGATTGGGTCGTTGTGTGGTGGCCGGGAAACCACTGGACATGGGAGCGCGAAGCCGACCTCGAATTCGTCGACACCGACCAAAACCCCACATAACTCATCTGCCCGCTCGCCGGACTCCGACCGTCCCACCCTCACGAAGTAGGCCCATTGCGTTCGCTGCCCAAAGGCGCGCCACTGCAGAAGGCTTCGCTGTTCAAGCCTCGATCTGGCGGCGCCGAGGCCGGTGCGAGGTGTGGCGCACTCCGGCGACCGTTCGATCTGCTGCTGTACGTTTGCTAGTAGGTCGTTTGTGGTTAAAGGGAGCCTCTGAATGGCGGCGACGCAACGGTGATCAGGCTGCCGCGATACGCGGCAATGCTGGCGGCTCCCGGAGAGTTGCCCAGCGACGATGAGGGCTGGGCTTTCGAGATCAAATATGACGGCATCCGGGCGGGCGGTTATGTCACCGACCGCGTGCAGCTTGTCTCGCGGAACGGCAACGACATCACTGCAGCATGGCCCGAGCTGGCCGATTTGGCGGGCCAGCCGCCGTTCGTACTCGACGGCGAGATCGTCGCGTTCGTCGAAGGGGTGCCATCGTTCGAGGCGCTGCAACCCTGCATGCATCGGCGCGGCGCTGGCGCGATCGCCGAGATGGCCGTGGCGGCTCCCGTGAGCTTCGTGGCGTTCGACTTGCTGCATGTCGGTGACTGGACGCTGATCGAGCTGCCTTACGTGCGGCGTCGTCAACTGCTCGAGCAGTTGGCCTTGCCGGGACCGAGGTGGCAGATATCGCCTCGCTTGAGCGGCCGGGGCCCGGACTTGCTGGCGCGCTCGCAAGCGCTCGGTTTGGAGGGCTTGATCGCCAAGCGTCTGGATGGCCGCTACCTGCCAGGCCGCCGCAGTCCATCCTGGACCAAGATCAAAAATCTGCGCGTATCGGAGGTGATCGTGGTCGGGTGGCGGCCCGGGGCCGGATGCCGCTTCGGCCGGATCGGTTCGCTGCTGGTGGCCGTACCCGACCATGATGGGAATCTCATCTGGGCGGGTAACGTCGGAACCGGGTTCACTCGCGCCAGTCTCGCTGATCTGGCTACGAGACTGACTGCACTCCACCGGGATACGCCCCCGGTCGTGAACAGCGCTGCTGCGCCGGAGGCGAAGTGGGTGCATCCTCGGTTGGTCGGAGTAGTGGCCTTCACCGAGTGGACTCACGCGGGGATACTGCGGCATCCGTCATGGCGTGGATTACGAGACATCGATACCGACCAGATCAAGCCCTGGGACTTGAGATAGGTCACCCAGCACCAGTCGTGAACGGAGGTGACCGACCTCGGATGCCACCGGCCATGCTTGCGAGGACACACGGTGTCGGCGGCCGTAGGTGTCAGTGGAGCCGGAGCGGAGCGAGTGCCCATGTGCCGAAGGCGTGGCTGATCGTAAGCACGATCTGGTCGGGCGCGGCGCCGTCCTCGAGATAGCTCTGTAGGTTCAGCAGGTTGTCGGCGGAGTGGACGTGGGCGAAGTCGGCGACGTTATCCACGTAGCAGAGGTTGTGGTCGAGGCCGGCGGACAGGGTCATGAACCGTAGTGCTTCGGTGTTGATGTTGTTGGTGATCACTTGCCGGATCTGGGCGCGGTCGATGTTCGCGCGTTGTAGCGCGTTGTCGACGAGGCCGATGAGGGTGCGGCGGGTGAGGGCGGCGATGGCGTCGGGGTTGGTGGCGGCGCGGAT
>NZ_LZMK01000135.1:0-636 GCF_001665865.1 Nocardia sp. 852002-20019_SCH5090214
GGGTCGTCGGCGGGTTCGGGGCGCGGGGTGGACCCGTTGCGGACCTCGGGTGGCTGCTCGATATACACCGGCTGAGGCTCGGGTGCCGGTTCCGGCGCAGGCGGCGGTACAGGTGGGGGCGGCGGTGTCGCGGTGCCGGGCTGGGAAGGGCTGGTAACGCCAGGCTGGTCCGCGGTCGAAGCCGTCGATGCACCTGCCGGGCCGGCGCACGCGAGGGCGATCAATAGCGGAACGGCACCGGCAACCACGAGCGACGCAGGTCGGGACTTCCCTGCCGGTAACCGCTCCCCCCTTTTGTTGGGTGTCGCGGTTCTTCTCTTGGCGTTTCTGAATCCTGTTTTCGGCATGCCGAATAAACCCTTCGAACGGAGGGAGGAAAAGGAAGGAATGAATGGTGTGGCGTTTCGGGGATCAGCGCCCCGGCGTCGTCAATGCCGACTGGACCGGGGCGCTGATCCGGTGTTTTAGCAGCTCAGAGGAACGGGAGGACGAGCGAGAGCACCTGGGCGGCGATCGTCAGTCCGTTCGAGACTGCCGCAGAGCCGGTATCGATCCAGGAAAGAACGACCATCGGATCCACAATCAATTTCCCTTCGAAGCAGGAGCAGTTGCCCTACCATCAAAACGCGGAAAATT
>NZ_LZMK01000136.1:0-4298 GCF_001665865.1 Nocardia sp. 852002-20019_SCH5090214
GGGTGCTGGTGTAGGCGGCGTGGTGGCCTGCGGTGTCGCTGTATTGGGTGTAGGTGGCCAGCTGGTAGAGCTGGTTGTCGTCGGTGACGGTGGAGGTGATGGCGTCGAATGCCTGGTTCACCCAGCCCAGCGCGGTTTGCGGCGGGATGAGGTCGGCGACAGCGCCGGCGAGTTTCGCGCCGAGGATCCCGAGCGCGGCGGCGGGGTTGGCCAGCCCGATAGTGGCCAGCTCGGCGATCCTGGCCGGGGTAAATACCTTCTGCGCCACCGTCACCACGGTGTTGAGTCCGATCGTGCCGATCCGGAACAACGCGGCCAGCGCGTCGTCGGGGCCGGGCATCGGGGTGCTCGGGTCCGACGCCTCCGCCAAGCGTTGCCCCAGGGGTTTGGCTGGTTGGTAGCTCAGCTCGTCCAGGCTGTTGCCGGCGATGTCGTCGGTGACGACGCCGACTGCCGTTTTCCAGGTCGTGGCCGCCAGCGCCTGAGCAATGGTCGAGATGGCGGCAACCGGATCACCGAGATTGGATTGAGCAGCAATGTTTTTCACCGTCTGCGTCAGTGGCGAACCGGCGGGGGCGTCGCACGCCAGATCACCTGGCACGCAGAGGTCGGCGACTCGACCGGCCAATGCACCGAATCCCACGTCCTCGCTCCCGTTGGCGCTGATGCCGGTGCCGTTGCGCGATGTGTTGGCGAAGTGGATAGACGCGACCGCTGCTCCAGTGGTGCCGGGTGCCGGTGCGGGGGTCGTCTGTTCCGGGCGGCCGGGAAAAACGTCGCTGCCCGCTCGCGCTGGGTTGGCCAGCAAAGCGATCCCGGCGATGGAATCGGCTTCCACGGTGGCGGTGTCGTCGCCGACGCGGTGGGCGACATCGGCGACGGCAGCCGCACCCTGCCCGTAGCCGACCGCCGCGATCTTCGTTGTCGGGCAACGATGTACGACTTCCCTGGCCTCGGATTCGAGCCGCTGCGCGGCGCTGGTGGTGGCCTGGCCGTAGGGCTCGGGCTCGCCGGTCTCGCTGGTTCCGTAGGGAATGTAGAGACGCTGGATCAGGTCCCCGGCTCGCGCCTCCAGGGGTGTGAACAGTTGGCCGAGGGCACCGGTGTCCAGAGTCGGTGCGGTGTCGGTCGCCGACTCGCCCGGCCCCTGGACACCGAACACGAACAACACCGGGCACCGGTCCCCGATCGGCACCGCCGGATCAGCCGTCGCTACCTGGACGCCGCCCACGGCGATCAGCGAGACCCCCACCGCTGTCACGCACACCCGGCGAACCAGGTTCTTGCGGTCAGCTTTTCGGAAGTGCCGAGTTGTGCTGCATCGCATTGCTTTTCACCCCTCGCGATTTCGGTTGAGGTAGTCGGCCAAGTGGGCGATGGTTTCGGTGATGGCGTCGCGGGCGGTGTCGACGTGGCCGCGGTCGTAGTTGCGCCAGCTCACCTCGACTCCGTGCTCGCGATAGGCCGACAGCAGGCGGGTGCTTTGTCCGATCGGGACCAGGGCGTCGCGGGCGCCGTGGTAGAGGTGCACCGGCACGGCTGGTAGCTGGTCGACGGGGATGGTTTCGCGGGTCAGGACGTAATGCCACATGGGATCGGTCCACGGCTGCGCGCGATCGCACCAGTGCTCGATCGGGCGCCGGTACTGCGCCAGCAGCATCGGGGCACTGCGGTTTTCGGCTTCGGCGATGATCTGTCTGCCGTCGGCCGAGAGCACATGACGCAGAGGGAGATGGTGGTAGGCGCGCGACAAGCCGATGAGCCCGGCCAGCACGAGCGCAGAAAACGGGCTGGTGTTCAGCGTCGCCACCAGCGCGCCGGGAACCGTGATGGTCGCACCGGCCGCGACACCGCGCAGGTCCACCTCGGGTGCGTAGGAGCGGTGCAGCTGCGCCGCGACCGTGACCGCGCGGGCGCCGTCGGCGTACCCCCACGCCACCACCGGTGATCCCTGCGCGTTCAGGTCCGGGATCGTGGCGGTGGCGCGGGCGAGGTCGAGGGCGTGGTGCGCTGCGGCGCGGCCGGCGAGGAAGGTGTGCGGGCCTCGCCCGGTGACACCGAGGTTTTCCCCGTCGGCGACAGCGACGAACCATCCGCGCTCCAGCGCAGCGGTGATCGCCTCGGTGTCGGGTTCGGCACCGATCGCCAGCAGCCGCGACGGTGCACAGGGTCCACCAAGTCCATGGAAGCTCGGCTGGTACACCAGGATCGGGCCTGGCCCGAGCTGAGGATCGGTGTCAGGGGCGATCACGATGCCGGACGCGGCGGTGAGCTCGCCGTGGGTGTCGGTGGAGGTGTAGAGCAACTGCCACGCCGCGCCAGCCCCGCCCAGCCTGGGTGTGTCGGTGGGGCGGATGCGCAGGATCCGCCCCGGCTCGCCGGAGTCGTGGAAGGTGGGCGGGGTGTAGAAGTCGGTGCCGGTGTCGTTCATGACTGGTGTCCTGCGGCGTCGTGGGCGAGGGCGGTCATCCAGGCGACGCCGGAAGCGAGTTGGCCGCTGGTGAGGTAGCCGTTGTGGCGGGCGACGGTGTCGCCGTAGTGCAGCCACACCGCCGGGTTGATCAGATCGGCGTTGTCTGCCACCAGCTGGCCCCAGGCGGCGGCGAGTTGGCCAGCCAGTTTCGGCACGACGCCGAGTGGGTTCGCCGCCGCTGCGGCGGTGATCTGAACCCATCGCTGGGCGGCTTCCTGCACCTGATCCGTGCCCGGTGCGGGGGTTCGGGGGTCGGCGGCGTCTATGAGTCGCTGCGCCAACGGTTTTCCCGGAAGGTAGTCGGCGTTGCCGGGGTCTGTGTGGAAGTCCTCGGCGAACACCGTGGTCCATGCTCGGCCCATGCCCGTCGAGAACAGTCCGTTGATCGTCATCAGGGCAGCGATGGGGTCGTGCAGGTCGGCTTGGGCGGCGATTTCCGCGCCGACGCGTAGCAGGGCCGCGTGGTCGGGCGCCGAGCACGCCAGGTCGCCGTCGGTGCAGATATCGGCGACGCGGCCTGCCAATGACCCGTAGCCGTCACCGTCGGTAGCGATACCACTACCGGTCGCGGGCGGATTGAGAATCTGCACCGCCGCCACCGCGGCTCCTCCGGTACCCGGTGCGGGGTCGGGCACGGTCTGTCCGGGCCGACCCGGGATGACCGGGGAGTTCGGGAGGCGGTTGGGGTTGGCGTAGAGCGCGATCCCAGCGATCTTGTCCGGCGCGACGGGCCCGTTGCCCGCACCGACCTGCTGGGCGAATTGCGCCATCGCCTGCGCACCTTGCGAATACGCCACACCGGCCAGCAAGGTGTCGGGGCAGGCGGCGACGATGTCGGTGGCGGCAGCGTTGATGCCGTCGAGCGCTTCGCTGGCCGACTCTGCGTACGGTTCCGGTCCGCCGCCGGGAACGATTCCGCCGAAGCCCGCTGGGTACGGAACTGTGCTGTGCTGCACCAAGGTCGGGACCGCTGCCTGCACCTGGCCGAGCAGCGCCCCGACCACTCCGGTGTCCGCGCTCGGGTCCGGAGTCGATTGGCCGGTGCCCTGGATCCCGATCACATAGAGGGCCGGGCAGCCGGGACCGATCGGCACCGCCCCCGCGGCAGAAGCTAGGCCGGTCACCGTCGCGGCGCATGCTGTGCTGACAGCGATCGCGGCCAGGGTTGTCAGGGTACGGGTTGTGGTAGTCACGGCTGGCCCACCCCGACCCCGGCGCCGAAACCGGCTCCGACGGTGCCGCCGGCCAATGCGCCGGCCACCGCTGCGGGGATGCCAGCGATGGCCGCCCCCGCTACCGCACCGGCCGCGGCACCGATCGCCGTTCCCGCGACGCCGGAGGTAACGGTGCCCACGACCGGGACCGGCACCACGGTTCCTACTGCCGCGCCGGCGATTCCGCCGATCGTGCCGCCGATCAGCCCGCCCACGACCGCACCCGCGGCCGCCGCCGGTGCGCTGGCCGCGACCGCTCCTGCCGCGCCGCCGATCCCGGCGCCGGCCAGGGTTGCGCCGCTGACCCGGTCCGAGCGCCCTGCCGGGATGCCGATCGAATCCAGGGCCGTGGCGACCTGCGCTTCCGCCCCGGCTGCGGTGTTGTTGATGCAGTCACGTGCCTGGGGTGGAAGCCAATCCGGTGCCGGGGCCTGCCATTGACCGATACGAATCGTGTTGTCCGGCGGCTGAATCGGCGCAACGGGCGCCACCGGCTCGGGCAGATGCAGGTCTTGCACCTGCACCGGCGGGGCCGGGTCGTCGGCGGGTTCGGGGCGCGGGGTGGACCCGTTGCGGACCTCGGGTGGCTGCTCGACATACACCGGCTGCGG
>NZ_LZMK01000137.1:0-729 GCF_001665865.1 Nocardia sp. 852002-20019_SCH5090214
AGATTTTGCGGTCGGCGTTTTGATTCGCCGCGAAATCCTCGGACCAGTCGCGATCGCCGCTCTTGAACAGCGGCGGCGTCCCGCCGGGCACAGCACTCTCCTGCGGCGGAACCGGCAGCGGTTCGTCTCGGCTCCAGAGCTGGCCAGGCGGTTCGGTCCCGGTGGTGAGGAAAACGGCTGTCGCCCTCACACGTTGCTGACCGTCTTGCGACAGTGCCGCGTCGGCAACAGTGATTCGAGATCCTCGACGGACCACCGTGCTGCGCAGATCGAACGCGGCGTTGTCGACCGGTTGATACAGGTCGACTGTGAGTCGAGCGGGGATGAAGCCCTCCGGGCAGTGGGTCTCGAGTTCCCGGGCGAGCATGCCGGCCACGGCTGTTCCGCTCAGTTTGGTCGGTGTCCATGGGCTGACGGCGAGTTTCTGGGCGACGAGTCGACCATCGCGTTCGACGAAGAAGCTCAGCATCTGTGTTCGGTCCCCTCCGAAATCCGTTGACACTCAGAAGTGAAACACGTTACAGCCGCAGCTGCGGAGCGTGGTGCTGGCAGTGCCTGCGCATCTGGGGTACACCCCAACACCACAGTCGTGACCGGGGACGAACAGCGTCAAAATAGGGTGAGAATTCGCCTTTCTTGACACTTGTCGGCTGGGTTCTTTGAATCTAACTGGACGTTCCGGGTGAGAAGGGGGGTCGCGCGGTGCGCGTCGGCTACATCAGGGTCAGC
>NZ_LZMK01000138.1:0-718 GCF_001665865.1 Nocardia sp. 852002-20019_SCH5090214
TCCCGGTCGTGTCTTCAGTGCGGAAACCCGGTGACGTGGAAAGGCACCGGAAGACCACCGATCTGGTGCAGCAGCAGGTGCCGGCGGCGCGGGCACGAGGCGGGGATACGCATCCGTGAAGTCGTACGCGAACGGGTGGTCGACAAGCCGGAGCGGATCTCGGCACAACGCCAGATCGATCGCCTGCTCGACAGCGAGGAAGACACCGAACTGCTGCTGCACCAGATCGGTGGTCTTCCGGTGCCTTTCCACGTCACCGGGTTTCCGCACTGAAGACACGACCGGGAGGCGACCATACGGCCAGGCTACAAGTTTCTTCCGGACGAAACTCCCCCTCTGACACGCCGTGGTGCAAGAGGTGTGACCGGAAAATGGGACCGGAAGGAAGGAGGTTGGGCAGGTGCGGTTGCCCCGCGCATCATGTGCCTCACCCGTCCCAACCGGAAACCACAAAGACAGGAAACATCGCACTGCGCTCAGGGGCTCTGCGGCTCGGCGGCCGTACCCCATTTCGGGTACCGGACCCGCACCCCGGTCCGACCGGGCTCCGGCCGGTGGCCATGGCGGGGGTTGCGGACGGCCCTATGCTGAGCGGTGCCGGGCCCGGCCAGGCAGATCGGAACTCTCGGGGCCGGGCCCGGACCAGAATCGTCGTCAGCCGCGGTTGCGGTGCTCGGTTCGGTCAGTTG
Source organism: Nocardia sp. 852002-20019_SCH5090214 (assembly GCF_001665865.1). Taxonomy (NCBI): domain Bacteria; kingdom Bacillati; phylum Actinomycetota; class Actinomycetes; order Mycobacteriales; family Nocardiaceae; genus Nocardia; species Nocardia sp. 852002-20019_SCH5090214. The sequence continues at coordinate 690 of NZ_LZMK01000138.1, forward strand.
CAGGAGGCTGCGAACGGATAGCACAGCGC
>NZ_LZMK01000139.1:0-637 GCF_001665865.1 Nocardia sp. 852002-20019_SCH5090214
TCAACCTGTCCGGCCTGCACACCCCCGTCCAGCAGCACCACGACGAAACCCTCGACCGGATCGGCAGCCAGTTCGCGGTGATGCTGCGGGCACTGATGCAGGAGGTGATGAACCGAGCCACGGCCGGCATCACCGCCCGCCGCGCCGCCATCGAGGCCATGCAGATGCGGGAGGAGAAGGCCCGCCGCGAGCACGCCGCCCAGGTCGCCGCCGAGCGCAAGGCGGCCGAGAAAGGTCTGGAAGCGCTGCGCCGGAAGGGTTGGGATCGGCTCTCGCGCAACGAAATCGCCGCCGCGCTACGTGAGGCGGTGACCTGGTCGGAAGACTCCGAGGCTGCCCGCCGCGCGTCGGTGGAACTGGCCGGGCACATCCGGCAGCGCTGGGGTGTGCACGTCGACCTCGACGGCGGGCACGTCACCATCGATGCCGAGGTAACCCCGCAGCTGGCGGCGAAGATGGCCGCCGTCGAGCAGGAACGCGCCACCCAAGACCGTCTGGCCACCGCCCAAGACCGCATGGTCGCGATGATCGCCGCCGAGGACATCGACGAGTCGGCCAAGGCGGAGCTGTACGCGCAGGTCGAGGCGTGGCGCAACGAGCCCAGCGTGAACAGCCTTTCGGCGTTCGAGGATGATGA
>NZ_LZMK01000140.1:0-73755 GCF_001665865.1 Nocardia sp. 852002-20019_SCH5090214
GGTGTGGGAGAGTAGGACACCGCCGGAACATACATTCAGGTAAGGCCCCCAACCAGCAGGTTGGGGGCCTTACCCATATACGCCCCTTTTTGTTCGGCGCTGCCGCTACACCGGATTTTCGTCCGGATCCGCGACTCGTCGCCCCCGGCCACTCGCGATGCGCGCGCGGGCCGGGCAAGTGGGGAAGCGTTCGTGTCGCGTGATTGAATTTATGGTGGTTGCAGACGGGTGCCGGCGGACGGCGCGGTCTGCATGTCATCACCGGCTGCTCGTGCCGGATCAGAGAAAGGTAACGCTGTGTCGGAGCATGACGACGGTAGGAGACCCTTCCGCCGTGGCAGTACCGGTCCGGACTCGGCCGGCTCCGGCACACCTGCCCATGACCGCGGAGAAGGGGAACGTCGCTCCGGAGGTTTCCGGCGCGGCGACGACACCAGCCGCTCGGGCGGATACGGCGCCCGTGACGACGATCGGCGCGGCGGTAGCGGGCGCGGCGACGACCGCCGTGGATCCGAGCGCGGCACCGGCGGTTACGGCCGCGGTGGAGACGACCGCCGTGGATCCGAGCGCGGCACCGGCGGTTACGGCCGCAGTGGAGACGACCGCCGCTCCGGAGGCTTCCGGCGCGACAACGACGATCGCCGTTCCGGTGGATATGGGCGCGGCGACGACGACCGTCGCTCCGGTGGTCACGGGCGCGGTGGAGACGACCGCCGCTCGGGCGGCCATGAACGTGGCGGAGACGACCGTCGCTCCGGTGGCTTCCGGCGCGACAACGACGATCGCCGTTCCGGTGGTTACAGCCGTGGTGGCGACGATCGCCGCTCGGGTGGTTACAACCGTGGTGGGGACGACCGCCGTTCCGGTGGTTACAGCCGTGGTGGCGATGACCGTCGTCCCGGTGGTTACAGCCGTGGCGGGGACGACCGGCGTTCCGGTGGTTTCGAACGCGGCGGCGACGATCGCCGCTCCGGGGGATACGGTCGCGGTGGTGACGATCGCCGCTCGGGCGGGTTCCGGCGTGACGAGGGCGATCGGCGGTCCGGCGGCTACGGGCGCGGCTCGGATGATCGCCGAGGCGGATTCCGGCGTGACGAGGGCGATCGGCGGTCCGGCGGCTACGGGCGCGGCTCGGATGATCGCCGAGGCGGATTCCGGCGTGACGAGGGCGATCGGCGGTCCGGCGGCTACGGGCGCGGCTCGGATGATCGCCGAGGCGGATTCCGGCGTGACGAGGGTGGCCGGCGACCGGGAGGTCCGAGCGGCCGTGAGGATCGTCCGGGTGGTTACGGCCGGGGCGAGGGTGATCGGCGCGGCGGGTTCCGGCGCGGTGGCGCGGATGCCGAGCGTCGATTCGGATCGGCGGACGAGGCCGACACCACCGCGCACACCGGAGAATCGGCGGAGGCCGGCGCGAACTTCGAGGACCGGGAGCCGCGGCGACGGGGTGGTGAAGGGGCGCGCGTCGGCGGTGAGAGCCGGGCGGGGCGGCCCGACGAGCCCGCGTTGCCGGACGATGTGCAGGCGAGCGATCTGGACGGCGCGGTGCGCCGCGATCTGCTGAGCCTCGACAAGAACAACGCCGAGGCGGTCGCCCGGCACCTGGTGATGGCCGCCCGGCTTCTCGACGAGGACCCGGAGCAGGCACTCGAACATGCGCGCGCGGCACGGCGCCGCGCCGGACGCATCGCGGTGGTCCGCGAAACCGCCGGTGTCACCGCCTATCACGCGGGTGAATGGGCCGAGGCCCTCTCCGAGCTGCGTACCGCGCGCCGGATGTCCGGCGGCTCGGGTCTGCTGGCGGTCATGGCCGATTGCGAACGCGGGCTGGGACGGCCCGAACGCGCGATCGAACTCGGCCGCAGCGACGAGGCGCGGGCACTGTCGGGCGACGAGGCGACCGAGCTGCGGATCGTCGTCGCCGGTGCGCGAATGGATTTGGGCCAATACGATCAGGCCGTGGTCACCCTGCAGACGCCGGAACTGGATCCCTCGCGCTCCGGTTCCGCCTCGGCACGGTTGTTCTACGCCTATGCGGAGGCGCTGCTCGCCGCCGGCCGGTCCGACGAGGCACTGCAGTGGTTCCTCAATGCGGCCGCGGCCGATGTCGACGGTGATACCGACGCCGAGGAGCGTGCCGACGAACTCGCGGACGCACAGGTCGACGACGACGTGGAGTAACTAGTGGCAGCATCGCTTCGGGAGAGCTTCGAGGCCCTCCTGCTGGATCTGGACGGCACGCTGTATCGAGGTGCGCAGGTGATCACCGGCGCACCCGCCGCTCTCGACGCCGGCGGTGGCGCGCAGAAGCTGATGTTCGTCACCAACAACGCCAGCCGGTCGGCCGGTGTGGTGGCCGCGCATCTGCGCGAATTGGGTTTCGGCGCAAGTGAATCCGAGGTCGTTACCAGCGCGCAGGCGGCGGCGCATGTGCTCGCCTCCCGGCTGGCCGCCGGATCCACCGTGCTGATCGTCGGCACCGACGACCTCGCGGCGGAAATCGAACAGGTCGGCCTGCAACCGATTCGGCGTTTCAACGGCGTGGCTCCCGCCGCGGTCGTGCAGGGGCATTCCCCGCAGACCGGATGGCCGGACCTCGCCGAGGCGGCCTACGCCGTGCGGGCCGGGGCCCTGTGGGTGGCCGCGAATGCGGATGCCACCCTGCCGAACGAGCGCGGCCTGGCGCCGGGCAACGGCGCGATGGTCGCCGCATTGCGAGCCGCGACCGACCAGGAGCCGGTGGTAGCCGGTAAACCCTATGCGCCGCTGCTCGAGGATGCGCTGGTCCGCGCGGCGACCCGCGACGTGCTCGTGGTGGGAGACCGTCTCGACACCGATATCGACGGCGCCCGGTGCGTCGGCCTGCCGTCGTTGATGGTCCTCACCGGCGTCAGCACCCTCGACGATCTGCGAGCCCGCCCCGCCGACCACCGGCCCACCTACATCTCCCGAACTCTCGACGCGCTGAATCACCCGGTGATCCGGCACGATTCTCCCGAGGGTGACACGGTCGACCACCTGGTCAGACTGTTGGACGAAAACCCCGGTCGCGCAATCGAATTGCTTCGGTAACTGTCCGGCTCACCGCGTTCACCACGGCCGAGTCGACGACTGCCCGATCCGCGCCGGGATCGTCGGTCAATCGCGGCGATCCTCGGCAGCTGTGAACGCTGCCGCGGTCTCGGGGAGGATGCCCAGGCGCCGGAGTAGTGGAGTGGCGGCAGCTCCGGCGCGGCGCCGGGTGATCGCCGCCGATTCGTGTGCGGCAGTGGGGATTTTGAGCCACCAGCATTCCAGCGGCCGGTAGTCGGCGGCGGGGGCGAGGCGTTCGGCGAGGTCCGGCCGCTGCGCCCACAGATAGCGGCGGGCGCGGGCGGCGTGCATGGGGTCGGAGGCGATCATGATGCGATCGGCTCGTTCCATGGCGGGAATGGTGAATTCGATGTTCTGCCACGTGGTTTCGGCCGATGTCTCCGTCCGGATTCGCTCGGGCGGAACACCGAGGTGAGCGCGGGTGTATTCGGCCATCACCGTCGCTTCGACCCAGGGGCCGTGCACGGCGCCGCCGGTGAAGATCAGGAATCCGTCGCGGTCGCGCGGCAGCGAGCGGGCGCCGATGCGGCATCGCCAGCGCTGCAGCGCGCGCGTCCGGCCGTCGGCGGCGGCCGGGTAGCCCAGCACCACCACCGCGTCCACACCGCCGGTTCGTGGTTCCCGCCGCGGTCCGAGCAATCGCCGAGATGCGCGCCAGTGGGCGTATTCGGCGGCGGCGACCACCGCGGCCGCCGTCGATGCCGCCGCGAGTGCGACGAACCGGACAGATCCCTGTCGTCGCTTACCTCCCACGCCGCCATTGTGCCAATACTCGCCGCGCCCCACCGGTCCTGGGGCTGCAGCTGTCGACGCAGGGCGGCCGGCGCCCGGCCGCTGGACGCCACCGTGACCTCCGTTTCACCCGTGCCGCCGCTTGCCTGTCCGTCGTGGAACTCCGGTAGCGTTGTCGGCACCATGACTACGCCCATTCCGCGTCCGCATCCGTCCGGTTTCTCCGGTCCTCGCCCGGGAGTTCCGCTGCCCGGGCAGCATCTCGCGGGAGGGACGGCGGAGTTCGCCGATCCGGAGCAGGTGCGGGCCGAGGTAGCGGCGCTGCTGGCGGAATTGCCCGGAGCGCGGCGCGTGAGCAGCGACGAAGCCGACGGGGTGGACCGCGCGGGAACCGATATCACCCGGCGGGCGCGCATTCTCGAACAGGCCCACGAGGTGCTGGTCGGCGCCCTGGCGACGGTGGACAAGATCTGAGGTGGCCAGGCGCGCGCGAGTGGACGCCGAACTGGTTCGCCGCGGATTGGCGCGATCGCGAGAGCACGCGGTCGAACTGATCGGCGCGGGCCGCGTCCTGATCAACGGTGCGGTCGCGTCGAAACCGGCGACCGCGGTCGAGCCGAATACCCCGCTGCTGGTGCGTGAGGAACCCGACGAGGTCCAGTGGGCCTCGCGTGGTGCGCACAAGGTGCTGGGCGCGCTGGAGGCGTTCGAACCGCTCGGGGTGAGCGTGGCCGGGAAGCGCTGCCTGGACGCCGGTGCGTCGACCGGCGGGTTCACCGATGTGCTGCTCGCCCGCGGCGCCCGCGAGGTGGTCGCCGTCGATGTGGGCTACGGCCAGCTGGTGTGGCGGCTGCGCAACGACGAGCGGGTCCGCGTGTTCGACCGCACCAATGTGCGCGCGCTGACGCCCGAGGCGATCGACGGACCGGTCGAGCTGGTTGTCGCGGATCTGTCGTTCATCTCGCTGGCGCTGGTGCTGCCCGCGCTGGCCGCCTGCTGCACACCGGGCGCGGATCTGCTGCCCATGGTGAAACCGCAGTTCGAGGTCGGTAAACAGCGAGTAGGCTCCGGCGGTGTGGTGCGTGACCCGGCTCTGCGCGCCGAGGCGGTGACCGAGGTGGCCGCCGCGGCCGCCGAGCTGGGCCTGCGTACCCGCGGTGTGGTCGCCAGCCCGTTGCCCGGCCCGTCGGGCAACGTCGAGTATTTCCTGTGGCTGCGCAAGGACACACCGGACACGGATTCGGCCGAGACCGAATCGGAGCCCGATATCAGCGAATTGGTGCAGCGTGCGGTCGAGGAGGGGCCACAGTGAAGCGGGAGATCCTGCTCGTCGCCCATCCGGGCCGTTCCGAACTGCTCGAGACCGCGCATCGGGTCGCGAAGATCTTCGCCGACGCCGGAATCGGGTTGCGCGTCCTCGAGGACGAGGCCTACAGCACCAAGCTGGATTTCGACGACACCGGCGAACCCGACGGCTATCCGGTGCGGGTGGTGCCGCACGGTCCCGAAGCCGCGGTCGGCTGCGAGATGGTGCTCGCGCTCGGTGGCGACGGCACCTTCCTGCGCGGGGCGGAGATGGCACACCCGGCCCGGGTTCCGGTACTGGGAATCAACCTCGGACGCATCGGATTTCTCACCGAGGCCGAGGCCGAACATCTGGACGACGCGCTGGCCCAGGTGGTGCGCGGCGATTACCGCATCGAGCAGCGGATGACCGTAGATGTCAGTGTCCGCGTCGATGATGTTGTCGTGGAACGCGGATGGGCCCTCAACGAGGCCAGTATCGAGAATGCCGCCCGGATGGGCGTGCTGGAGGTCGTCCTCGAAGTCGACGGCCGCCCGGTGTCGCAGTTCGGTTGTGACGGCGTGCTGATCGCGACACCCACCGGCTCCACCGCCTATGCCTTCTCCGCGGGTGGTCCCGTGGTGTGGCCCGAACTCGAGGCGCTGCTGGTGATTCCCAGTAATGCGCACGCACTGTTCGCACGGCCGCTGGTGACCAGCCCGGAGTCGCGGATCGCGGTGGAAACCGTTGCGACAGGCCATGATGCGATCGTCTTCCTGGACGGCCGGCGTACGCTGGCATTACCGCGGGGTGGGCGATTCGAAGCGGTGCGCGGCGCCGAACCGGTGCGGTGGGTGCGGTTGGATTCCGCCCCCTTCGCCGACCGGATGGTGCGCAAGTTCCGCTTACCCGTGACAGGCTGGCGGGGCCGGCGGCCGGAACGGCCGTGCGCGCCGGAGCCGGCCCGCACCCCCACCGAGCAACCCGGCTCAGGCGATAGCGAACACCGCCGAACGGAGAGCACACGTGCTGACAGAGATCAGGATTGACGGCCTCGGCGTCATATCCACCGCCACCGCGCAGTTCCACGAGGGACTGACCTGTGTGACCGGTGAGACCGGTGCCGGCAAGACGATGGTGGTCACCGGACTGCATCTGCTCGGTGGCGCCCGCGCGGACGCCGGACGGGTGCGTCAGGGCGCGCAGCGGGCCGTGGTCGAGGGCCGGTTCACCGTCGAGGACGTGCACGACAGCGCCCGCGACGAGGTCGAGAAGGTGCTGGAATCCTCCGGCGCGCAACGCGACGACGACGACAGTGTCATCGCGGTGCGTACCGTCGGCAGCGACGGGCGTTCCCGCGCCCATCTCGGTGGCCGCAGTGTGCCGGCCGCGGTGCTGTCGGATTTCACGGCGCCGCTGCTGACCGTGCACGGGCAGAACGACCAGCTGCGACTGCAGCGTCCCGATCAGCAACTGCAGGCCCTGGACCGGTTCGCCGGCGATGCGGTGGCCGGGCTGCTGCGCAAATATCAGCTGGCCCGCCGCACCTGGCTGCAGGCTCGCGCCGAGCTGCTGGAACGCACCGCGCGCAGCCGTGAACTCGCCCTCGAGGCCGATCGGCTGCAGCATTCGCTGAACGAAATCGATTCGGTCGCACCGGAACCCGGTGAGGACGAGCGCATCGTCGCCGAGGTGCTGCGGCTCGGCGATCTGGATTCGCTGCGAGAGGCGGCCGGCGCCGCCCATGCGGCCCTCGCGGGTTCCGGCGACGGTGAGGGCGCCGGTGCGCTGGACGCGCTCGGTGGTGCGCGGGCCCGGCTGGAATCCAGTGACGATCCGGCGCTGACCGCGTTGGCGCCGCGGCTGGGGGAGGCCATCGCGGTGGTGGTCGATGTGACCACCGAGTTGAGTTCGTATCTGTCGGATCTGCCGTCGGATCCCGCGGCGCTGGACAGCCTGCTCACCCGCCAGGCGGAACTGAAATCGCTGACCCGCAAATACGCACCCGATGTCGACGCGGTGATCGCCTGGGCCGACGAGGCGCGCACCCGCCTGGCCTCCCTCGACGTGTCGGAGGAGGCGCTGGCGGCGCTGGCCGCCGAGGTGGAGACCGCGGCCGGGCAGGTGCGGGAGACGGCGAAGAAGTTGACCGCCGCCCGGCGCAAGGCCGCCCGCAAACTCGCGACCGCGGTGAGCGCCGAATTGAGCGGACTGGCGATGGGCCGCGCCAAACTCGAGGTGGAGGTGCGGCCGCTGGCGGCGGCCGCGCAGGACAGTGCGCCCATCACCGTCGAGGGGGCGGAGCTGCATGCCGGCGCGTCCGGTGTGGACGAGGTGGAATTCCGGCTGTCCGCCCACTCCGGCGCGCAGTCGCTGCCGTTGAGCCGCAGTGCGTCCGGTGGTGAGCTCTCGCGCGTGATGCTGGCGCTGGAAGTGGTGCTCGCGGCCTCCGAATACGGCTCGACCATGGTGTTCGACGAGGTCGACGCCGGTGTCGGCGGCCGCGCCGCGGTGGAGATCGGGCGACGGCTGGCGCGGCTGGCCCGCACCCATCAGGTCATCGTGGTGACTCATCTGCCGCAGGTGGCCGCCTTCGCCGACACCCACCTCGTGGTGGACAAGGTCGACGACGGCAAGGGCGTCAACAGCGGGGTGCGGGCGCTGACCACCGACGAGCGGGTCGTCGAGCTGGCTCGCATGCTGGCCGGTCTCGACGACACCGAGACCGGCCGCGCCCACGCCGAGGAATTGCTGGCCACCGCGCGGGCGGAGAAGGCCGACACCACCTCGGCGGCGGGCTGACGAGCTGCGAAGCGTCTACTTGGCGACGGCCTTCTTGGCGGCCTTGAGGAACGGCGAGATCAGGCCGCGCAGAAACAGTTCCGTCGCCTTGTCCGGCACCGGCAGCTTGGGCTCGGATTCCATCCGGTACGACACCAGGGTGCCGCCCGGGGCGTCGGCGAAGGTGATGGTGCCGACGTGCCGCTTCACCGGCGCACCGGCGATGATCCGGTATTCCATGCGCTCACCGGGAACCAGTTCGGTGGTCTCCTCGGTCACACCGATGCCGCCCACGCCCACCAGGTAGCGTGCACCGACGCCGGAGGCCTCGGGAGCGCCGGGCTGACGCAGCGTAATGCGCACGGGCAGATAGCCGTTGAGACTGTCGCGCTCGGCGAACAGCTTGTAGACGACGTCGCGCGGTGCGGGAATGACCGTGTCGACGGTGGTACTGGCCATGGCGTTCTCCTTCGGATGCAGTGAGCCGAAGCATATCGGTACCAGCGGTACCACCCGGCACGCCAGTCGACGTCGTGGAGGCGTGCGTTTGCTGGCCTCATGCCAGGGGATGTGATAGGACGTCGGCGCGCCTCCACCACAGGTTGAGAGTCGGCGTCCATTATCGGATGCCATGAAGATGCTGGCGCTGTTGTCGCGCAACACCGAAACGCTTCCCGGCGTCACCGGGATGGCCCGGGTGGACCGCAATACCCGGCGTCTGCTCAAGCGGGTCGGGGCGGGCGATGTGGTGGTCCTCGACGAGATGGACATCGATCGCCTCACCGCTGACCGGCTCGTCCAGGCGGGCGTGGCGGCGGTGATCAATGCCTCGCCCTCGATTTCGGGCCGCTATCCGAACCTCGGCCCGGAAGTGCTGGCCGCCAACGGGATCGTGTTGCTGGATGCTGTCTCCGCCGACGTGTTCGGCAAGATCAAGGACGGCAGCAAGGTCCGCATCGATGCCGGCGTGGTGTATGCCGACAAGTTGACCAAGAAGGAACCGGAGGTTCTGGTCGAGGCCATCGAGCTCACCGATCAGGTCATCGCCGAGCGGATGATCGCGGCGCGCAACGGGCTGGCCGACCATCTGGAAGCCTTCGCCGGCAACACGACCGAATACATCCGGACCGAAAGCGCGATGCTGATCGACGGTCTCGGGGTTCCGGCCCTGGATCTGTCGATGCGCGGCCGCCATGTCGTGGTGGTGGCCGACGGCGTGGACAGTCGTGACGACCTCAAGGCGATCAAGCCGTTCGTCAAGGAGTACGCGCCGATTCTGGTCGGTGTCGGGCGCGGCGCCGACATCCTGACCAAGGCCGGATATCGTCCCGATCTGATCGTCGGCGACCCGGAGGAAATCACCGCGAGCTCGCTGAAATGCGGTGCCGAGCTGATACTTCCGGCCGATACCGACGGGCATGCCAAGGGGCTGGAGCGAATTCAGGACCTGGGTATCGGCGCCACCACCTTCCCGTCCTCGGGATCGGCGGCGGATCTGGCGCTGCTGCTGGCCGACCATCACGGGGCCGCGCTGATCATCACCTGCGGGGCGCCGGCCTCACTCGACGACTTCTTCGATCGCAGCCGCCGCGAATCGGCTCCGGCGATGTTCCTGACCCGGCTCAAGGCGGGACCGAAACTGATGGACGCCAAGGCCGTCGCCACCCTGTATCGGCAGGGCAACTCCGGCTGGGCGACCGCACTGGTGGTGCTGGCCGCGCTGATCGCGCTGATCGTCGGACTGCTCGTGTCCTCGCATCTGGGCAGCGATGTGCTCGATTGGCTGGATTCGGCGTGGCGGCAGTCGCAGGACTGGCTCCATCGACTATCGGACCGTCGGGGGTAGAGAAAGCAGTGGGTTCCATGCGTCGGCTCGTCGTTTCCCTGGCCGCGATCTTTCTGGCATTGGCGGTGGGTGCGGCGCTCGGCGCCGTCGTCCGCCAGGGTGGTCCGGGTGGCGGTGACGATCTGGCTCAGCGCAACGGCGCGCTCGCGGCGGCCAACGGGCAACTCGAGCGGCAGGTCGGTGCGGCCGACGACTTCATCGCCCGGTCGGCGGGCCGCATCCTGAACGGAACCCTCGCCGATCACACGGTGCTCGTATTCACCACCCCCGATGCCGACGGCGGCGATGTCGACGCGGTGACGGCAGCCCTGACCACTGCCGGGGCGAAGGTCACCGGGCGGGTCGCGCTCACCGACGCCTTCGTCGACGCGTCGCAGGGCGACCGCCTGCGGACCGCGGTCACGAATATGATTCCCGCCGGCGCTCAGTTGCAGACCGAGGCGGTGGATCAGGGCAGCCTCGCCGGTGATCTCCTCGGCCTGGCGTTTCTCACCGACCCCGCCGACGGCGCCGACCGTGCCACCGCGCAGGAACGCGGGCTGATCGTCGACACCCTGCGCAACGGCGGCTTCCTCGCCGCCGGTGACTTCGCGCCGGCCCAGTTGGCCGTGGTGGTGACCGGGTCCGGCGCGCGGGCCGACGACAACGGCCAGGGATCGATCACGGCGCATTTCGCCGGGGCGCTGCGCGGACGCGGGGCGGGGCTGGTGCTGGCGGGACGGGCCGGTTCCTCGGACGGATCGGGGCCGATCGCCGAGGTGCGCCGCGAGAACCGCCTCGACGCGACGGTGTCCACGGTCGACAACGTGGACCGCGAAACGGGCCGGGTCACAACGGCTCTCGGCCTCGCCGAGCAACTGGGCGGCAAAACCGGTCACTACGGCACCGGGCCGGAGGCGACCTCGCTGTCGGTGACCGCTTCTCCCGGCTGAGCGCGGCCGCCGCTGTCGACCGCGATCGGATGATCCGTCACGTCGGAGCGAGTGCCGGGCGACCGGTGCGTCCTGGGCGCCGCGTCATGGGGTTGCTGCGCTGAATGAGACGGAAGTGACAAACCGGCAGGACGACGTCCGACATTCCCCGCGTGGCATTCGTTTCGCAACCGTTTTTCGTGTTAGCGTGGAGTTCCGTGAGTCAATCGCGGATTCCGGCGCGTTCCCCCCATCAGACGGCCACCAAACACATCTTCGTGAGTGGCGGTGTCGCCTCCTCCCTCGGCAAGGGACTGACCGCCTCCAGCCTCGGCCAGCTGCTGACCGCCCGCGGATTGCGGGTCACCATGCAGAAGCTGGACCCGTATCTGAATGTCGACCCCGGCACCATGAATCCCTTCCAGCACGGCGAGGTGTTCGTGACCGAGGACGGCGCCGAAACCGACCTCGACGTCGGCCACTACGAGCGCTTCCTCGACCGTGATCTGTCGGGCTATGCGAACGTCACCACCGGGCAGGTCTACTCCACCGTGATCGCCAAGGAGCGGCGCGGCGAGTACCTCGGCGACACCGTGCAGGTCATCCCGCACATCACCGACGAGATCAAGAACCGGATCCTCGCGATGAGCGGTCCGGATCTGCAGGGCCAGACCCCGGACGTGGTGATCACCGAAATCGGCGGCACCGTCGGCGATATCGAATCCCAGCCGTTCCTCGAGGCCGCGCGCCAGATCCGGCACGAGGTGGGCCGGGACAACTGCTTCTTCCTGCACGTGACGCTGGTGCCGTATCTGGCGCCCTCCGGCGAGCTGAAGACCAAACCCACGCAGCACTCCGTCGCGGCGCTGCGCAACATCGGTATCCAGCCCGACGCGCTGATCCTGCGCTGCGACCGCGAGGTGCCGCAGGGGCTGAAGAACAAGATCGCGCTGATGTGCGACGTCGATGTCGACGCCTGCATCTCCACGCCCGACGCGCCGTCGATCTACGACATCCCGAAGGTGCTGCACCGCGAGGGCCTCGACGCCTACGTGGTGCGCAAGCTCGGCCTGCCGTTCCGCGATGTCGACTGGACCGTCTGGGGCGATCTGCTGGACCGGGTGCACAACCCGCGCGAAGAGGTGACCGTCGCGCTGGTCGGTAAATACGTCGACCTGCCGGACGCGTATCTCTCGGTGACCGAGGCACTGCGGGCCGGTGGTTTCGCGGCCAAGGCCAAGGTGAACATCCGCTGGGTGCAGTCCGACGAATGCGAGACTCCGGAGGGCGCGCAGCATCACCTCGGCGATGTCGACGCGGTGCTGATCCCCGGCGGCTTCGGCATTCGCGGCATCGAGGGCAAGGTCGGCGCGATCCGGTTCGCGCGCACCCGCTCGATTCCGCTGCTGGGCCTGTGCCTGGGACTGCAATGCGTGGTGATCGAGGCCGCCCGTTCGGTGGGACTCGAGGACGCCAACTCCGCCGAATTCGAGCCGGAGACAACGCATCCGGTGATCTCCACGATGGCCGATCAGGCCCAGGCGGTCGCCGGTGAGGCCGACCTCGGCGGCACCATGCGACTGGGCGCCTATCCGGCCGTGCTGGAGAAGGGCTCGGTCGTGGCGCAGGCCTACGGCACCACCGAGGTGTCGGAGCGGCATCGGCACCGCTACGAGGTCAACAACGCCTATCGCGACAAGATCGCCCAGAGCGGTCTGCGATTCTCCGGTACCTCGCCGGACGGGCATCTGGTCGAGTTCGTGGAGCTGCCGGCGAACGTACATCCGTACTTCGTCGCGACCCAGGCGCATCCGGAGCTCAAGAGCCGGCCGACCCGGCCGCATCCGCTGTTCGCCGGACTGGTCGACGCGGCGTTGAAATACAAAGGCGCCGAACGGCTTCCGGTGGAGATCTACGGCGAGGAGGCCGATGAGGCCGAGCGAGTCGCGCAGTGAGCGAACCCGGTAACCACAACTTCCGCGTCGTCGGCACCGAGACCGTGTATTCGGGCGCGATCGTCGCGCTGCGGCGGGATCAGGTCGAGATGCCCGGCGGGCGGATCGCCGAACGCGAGGTGGTCGAGCATCACGGCGCGGTCGCGATCGTCGCCCTCGACGACGACGGCTCGGTGGTGCTGATCAACCAGTATCGGCATCCGATCGGGCGGCGGTTGCTGGAGTTGCCGGCCGGCCTGCTCGATCAGGCCGGTGAGGATCCGCTGGCGGCCGCGCAACGCGAACTCGCCGAGGAGACCGGTCTGGCGGCGCGGGAGTGGTCCACGCTGGTGGATGTGGTGCTGTCGCCGGGGTTCACCGACGAGGCACTGCGCATCTATCTCGCGACCGGGTTGTCGGACACCGATCGGCCGGACCCCGAGCACGAGGAAGCCGATCTGTCGATCGTGCGGATGTCGCTGCAGGACGCGGTGACCGCCGCGCTGTCGGGCCGGATCGAGAACGCGACCGCGGTGGCCGGTGTGCTGGCCGCGTCGGTCGCGCGGGCGAACGGCACGACGCTGCGGCCCGCCGACGCGCCGTGGCCGGGTATGCCGACGCAGCTGCTCGATCGGAAGGCCGCCGAACACGCACGGGCCTGATGGACAACCGGCCGGGTGCCTCACCGCACCCGGCCGTACTCCTCGGGCACGTGCGAACTGTGTTTCGTGCGAACGAATGTCGCCGCCGGCTGTCATGATGACACCGTGAATGTCGCTGTTCCCGCCGCCCCGGCGGTCGTTGTGCCGCTACCGGTCGGGTGAACGCGTGGTGGAGCGGCAGATCCAGGCCTATCTCGACCATCTGACGGTCGAGCGCGGCGCGGCGAGAAATACGCTCAGCGCCTACCGGCGTGATCTGCAGCGATATCAGGAGTTTCTGAAACAGCGCGATATCGGTGATCTGGACCGGGTGACCGAGAACCAGATCGCCGATTTCGTCGTCTCGCTGCGGGCGGGTGGCGAGGGCTATCCGGCGCTGGCCGCCAGTTCGGCCGCCCGCGCACTGGTGGCGGTGCGCGGCCTGCACCGGTTCGCGGCGGCCGAGGGACTGACCACCGGGGATGTCGCGCACGGTGTGAAGCCGCCGACTCCGGCGCGGCGACTGCCGAAAGCGCTTCCCTACGAAGATATTTCCCGGCTGCTCGAGGCCGCGGGCGGGGGAGACGACGCCGGTTCCGGGGGCGGGCCGCGCGGACTGCGGGATCGGGCCATGCTGGAACTGCTGTACTCCACCGGCGCCCGGATCTCGGAGGTCGTCGGACTCGACGTCGACGATATCGACACCGCCGGGCGCTCGGTCGTCCTGCACGGTAAGGGCGGTAAACAGCGCATGGTGCCGATCGGGCGGCCGGCGCTGGCGGCAATCGACGCCTATCTGGTTCGGGGCCGGCCCGCGCTCGGCGCCCGCGGCAAGGGCACCCCCGCCCTGTTCCTCAATGCTCGCGGCGGCCGGCTCTCGCGCCAGAGCGCCTGGCAGGTGCTGCAGGACGCGGCCGATCGGGCCGGGATCGGCGCCGCGGTGTCGCCGCACACGCTGCGGCACTCGTTCGCCACCCACCTGCTCGACGGGGGCGCCGACGTGCGTGTCGTGCAGGAGTTGCTGGGGCACGCGTCGGTGACGACCACGCAGATCTACACCCTGGTCACGGTCAATACACTGCACGAGGTGTGGGCCACCGCGCATCCGCGGGCGCGGTAACGCGCCGGCGGCGGCAACCCGATATCGGGTGCGGATTGCCGCAAAGGGTTTCCCAACACCCCCTCGAGGCGACAGAATGCGGAGTTGGTGCCGTGAGGACACGGTGTTGTGGCACGGGTAATGACACAAGTGCGCAACGATCGGGGGCGTTCCCCAAGCGTGTCCGATCGGGGGTCTTGCGCTCGGAGGCGGTAGCGTCTATTGCGGTGGTCCGGTACATCGGCGTCCGGTGTAGCGATCGCCCGCTGTTCCGCAGCGCGCGGCGGGGCAACGAGCAGGAAAACTGAAGGAGCAGCGGACATGACGACAGCCGGCCCGGCCGAGCCGCCGAACAACGCTGCGGCAGAACCGCTTTCGAATATCCGAACCGGCCTCCGAATCGAACAGGCGGCCCGCAGACTCTGGGAGGCGAACGACATCGTGGCGGACGGTACCGAACTCGGCCCGACCGGACGCCCGCTGCGCGACATTCCCGAACCACCCCCGTCGTCGCGCAACGGTGACGCCCTGATCGTCGCCATGTGCAATCAGAAGGGCGGCGTCGGCAAGACCACCTCCACCATCAACCTCGGTGCCGCGCTCGCCGAATACGGCCGCCGGGTGTTGCTGGTCGACCTCGACCCGCAGGGAGCACTGTCGGCGGGACTGGGCGTGGCCCACCACGACCTGGACCTGACCGTGCACAATCTGCTCGTCGGCGGCCGGGCGAGCGTCGACGACGTGCTGCTCAACACCAAGGTCGACGGGATGGATCTGCTGCCGAGCAATATCGACCTCTCGGCGGCGGAAATCCAGCTGGTCAACGAGGTCGGCCGGGAACAGACCCTCGGCCGCGCGCTGGCACCGCTGCGCGACCGCTACGACTACATCCTCATCGACTGCCAGCCGTCGCTGGGTCTGCTCACCGTCAACGCGCTGGCCTGCGCCGACGGCGTGATCATCCCGATGGAATGCGAATACTTCTCCCTGCGCGGGCTGGCGCTGCTCACCGACACAGTGGAGAAGGTGCGGGACCGGCTCAACCCGCGGCTGGCACTGTCGGGCATCGTGGTGACTATGTTCGATGCGCGATTGCTGCACTCCCGGCAGGTGATGGCCCGGGTGGTGGAGGTGTTCGGTGATCTGGTGTACGACACCGTGATCAACCGGACCGTCCGTTTCCCCGACGCCAGTGTCGCCGGTGAGCCGATCACCACCTGGGCGCCGAAATCCGGTGGCGCGGAAGCGTATCGGGCTATGGCACGGGAAGTCATCCACCGGTCGGGCCGGTGAGCGAGGCCGGACCACCGGCTGCCGAGGTCGTACCGGAAAACAAGCCCGACGGGTTCCACCTGCGGCTGAGCAATTTTCAGGGGCCGTTCGACCTGTTGTTGCAGCTGATCAGCCAGCGGCGGCTCGATGTGACCGAGGTGGCGCTGCACAAGGTCACCGACGAGTTCATCGCCTACACCAAAGAGCTCACCGCGAGCCTGGAACGCGATCCGACGCTGCGGGCGGATCGGATTCTCGATCAGACCACCGAATTCCTGGTGGTCGCCGCGACCCTGCTCGACCTCAAGGCCGCCCGGCTGCTGCCGTCCGGTGAGGTTACCGATGCCGACGACCTGGAACTGCTCGAGGCGCGCGATCTGCTGTTCGCGCGGCTGCTGCAGTATCGGGCGTTCAAACAGGTCGCCGAACTGCTCGGTGAGCTCGAGGCCGCCGCATTGCGCCGGTATCCGCGGGCGGTGTCGCTCGAGGAACGCTTCCTGGACCTGCTGCCGGAGGTGAGCCTCGGCGTCGACGCGGCGGGTTTCGCCGATATCGCCGCGGCGGCGTTCCGCCCCCGGCCGCGGCCGACGGTCGGGCTGGACCACCTGCACGCCCATGCCATCTCCGTCGCCGAACAGGCCGCGCTGGTCTTGGAGATGCTGAAGAAGCGCGGGGTGGGAGAGTGGTCGACCTTCCACGAGCTGTGCGCCGATTGCGAGATGCCGATCCAGATCGTCGCGCGCTTTCTCGCGCTGCTCGAGCTCTACCGGGGCAAGACGATCGAATTCGACCAACCCGACCCGCTCGGCCCGCTGGCGGTGCGCTGGATCGGCGACGACGCCGAGGGCGCGCCCGCCGAGCCCGTGACAATCGATGAGGATTACGGATGATGTCGCACGGTGAGCAGTCGATGGATCACGCGGATGCCCGAGACGAAGCGGCCGCCGTAGCCCCGGCGGGCGATGCCGCGATCGGACAGACCGGCCGTTCCGAGGTCGTGCCCTCCTCGGCCGATTCGTCGGGGCGTGGTGATGATGCGGCGGTCGCGCCTGCCGCGGACGATGCCGCTCGGACCGCCGCTGACGAGGTCGCGCCCGCTGGTGTCGACGCTGCGCACGATGCTGGTACCGAGGCGGGTGTTCCGCGAACCATCGTTGGCGCGTCCGGCGTTGCGGAGGCCGTAGGGAGTGGGCCGAGCGGTGATGCCGAGCATCCCTGCCAGGTGCGGCCCGGGGCGGAGAACGACGCGGACGAGGAGGAGGTTGCCCGTCCGCTCGACGACCAGGAGTTGCGGTCGGCGCTCGAGGCGATGCTGCTGGTGGTGGATGCGCCGGCGTCGGTGGAACTGCTCGCGGCGGCGGTCGACGACGCGCCCGCCCGGATCGAGCGGGTGTTGCGCGAGATGTCGGCGGAGTGGACCGCGCGGGGCAGTGGAATCGATCTGCGCTACGTGGGCGACGGGTGGCGTCTGTACACCCGGACCGAGTACGCGCCCTACGTCGAACGTATGCTGTTGGACGGGGCGCGGTCCAAGCTCACCAGGGCCGCTTTGGAAACCTTGGCGGTTATCGCCTATCGTCAACCGGTTACGCGAGCACGAGTGAGTGCCGTGCGCGGGGTGAACGTCGACGGCGTGATCCGCACCCTGGTGGCGCGGGGACTGATCGCCGAGGCGGGCGCCGACGTCGATACCAACGGCACCCTCTACGTCACCACCGAACTGTTCCTGGAACGGATCGGGCTCGCGTCGCTGGCGGAACTTCCGTCGCTGGCGCCCCTGCTACCGGGCGTCGACCTGATCGATGAGATCAACGAGAGCCTGGAGACCGACCCCCGGTACACCAAGCTGAAGAAACCCGCCGAATCGGATATCGATCTCGGCACCGAGGATTGACCGGATCCGCAGCGGATCCTGTCGACTGATCAGAGGACCACGTGAATACACCCGCTCGCCGAGATGGCACACCGGACCGTAGGAAAAGACACAGCGACCCGCCTCGTGGCGGCGGACGCGCGGCACGAGGGGCGGCCGGACGCGCCGACCGCAGCGATGACAGACGGGGCGACCGCTACGGGCGCCGGGACGACAGTTACGGCCGCGGCGACACACGTGGGTCGCGACCCGGCCGCGAGGACGACCGTTACGGCCGCGGGGGCGAGAGCTACGGCCGCGGTGGTGACCGGTCCGGCCGCGGAGACGACCGCTACGTCCGCGGAGACGATCGTTACGGCCGCGGCGGGGAGAGGTCCGGCCGTGGAGACGACCGCTTCGGGCGCGGTGGTGACCGGTCCGGCCGCGGAGACGACCGTTACAACCGTGGCGGCGAGAGCTACGGCCGCGGAGACAGCGCCGGACGGGGTTCGCGGTCCGAGGGTGGCTACAACCGGGGCGACCGGTTCGCTCGCGGCCAGGCGGCCGGGGACGCGCGCGGTGACTCGCGATACGGCCGTGGCGATGCCCGCCCCTCGCGCGGCGATTCACCCGCCGGCTCGCGGGATCGCGGCACTGCCGCCGGTCGCCCTCGCGCGGCCGCCCCGAAGCCGAAGAAGCGCAAGACTCCGCCGACCGTGCTGAGTTTCGCCAAACCCGCCCGCCACCAGCATGTCGAGGCCGAGCAATCCGGTCCCAAGAAGTTGCCGTGGGGTGAGGGCGAACGCCTGCAGAAGGTGCTCGCCAAGGCCGGCGTGGCCTCGCGCCGCGCGGCCGAAGAGCTCATCGAACAGGGCCGCGTCGAGGTCGACGGCGCGGTGGTGCGCGAACAGGGCCTGCGCATCGATCCCGATACGGCCGTGGTGCGGGTAGACGGCGTTCGCGTCGTGGTTCGCGACGAACAGGTCTACCTGGCGCTGAACAAGCCCAAGGGTTTCCAGTCGACGATGTCGGACGAACTGGGCCGCCCCTGCGTCGGCGATATCGTCGCCGAGCGGGTGATGGCCGGTCAGCGGCTGTTCCACGTCGGCCGCCTCGACGCCGATACCGAGGGCCTGCTGCTGCTCACCAACGACGGCGATCTCGCGCATCGGCTGATGCATCCGTCGTTCCAGGTGTCGAAGACCTATCTCGCGACGGTGCAGGGTGAAATGCAGCGCGGCGTCGGTAAGCAGTTGCGTGACGGCGTCGAACTCGAGGACGGCCCGGCGAAGGTCGACAAATTCCAGGTGCTCGAGGTCGCCGAGGGCAAATCGCTGGTCCGGGTGATCCTGCACGAGGGCCGCAAGCACATCGTGCGGCGGTTGCTGGCCGAGGTCGGGTACCCGGTGATCGCGCTGGTTCGCACGCATATCGGGCCGGTCGCGCTGGGCGATCAACGGTCGGGCACCCTGCGAGTGCTGGGCCGCGACGAAATCGGGAAGTTGTACGAGGCGGTGGAGTTGTGAGTGGTGTGGACATGCTGGACGATCGGATCCGAGGAGGCCGTGACGTGGTGGAATCCGGCATCGGCGACGACGGCATCCCTGGCGCGGAACTCGTCGTCGCCATGGACGGCCCGTCGGGCACCGGCAAGTCGAGTGTGTCGCGCCGTCTCGCGGCGCGGCTCGGCGCCCGCTATCTCGACACCGGCGCGATGTATCGCGTCGCGACACTGCGGGTGCTGCGCAGCGGTGTCGAGCTGACCGATCCCGCCGAGATCGCGGCCGCGGTCAAGGATCTGCCGCTGACCATCGGCACCGATCCCGGCCACGAGCTGATCGAACTCGACGGCGAGGACGTCTCGGCCGAAATTCGCGGCGACGCGGTGACCAAGGCGGTCTCCGCCGTCTCGGCGGTCGCCGAGGTACGGACCCAACTCGTCGCCTTGCAGCGTGAGATCGCGGCCGCGGCCGGGCGGATCGTGGTCGAAGGCCGCGATATCGGCACGGTCGTGCTGCCCGATGCCGACGCCAAGATCTATCTGACCGCGTCGGCGCAGGCCCGCGCGGCGCGGCGCAATCAGCAGAACATCGCCGAAGGTCGCGGCGACGATTACGACGCGGTGCTCGCCGATGTGCAGCGCCGCGACAATCTGGATTCCACCCGCGCGGTATCGCCGCTGCGCCCGGCCGCGGACGCGGTGCAGGTCGACACCAGCGAGCTGAGCATGGACCAGGTCATCGACGAGCTGTACCGGGTTGTGGCGCAGCAGATTACGGTGGGAGAGCGCAGATGAGCCCGAGTGTGACACCGAGTTCGAATTCCGACACTCTCGCCGGCGACGGCATCTGGACCGACGAAACCGATTGGGAGATCGCCGATTTCGAGGGCGATGCGGACGCGCACGAGCATGTGCCGATGCCCACCGTGGCCGTCGTCGGCCGCCCGAACGTCGGCAAATCGACGCTGGTGAACCGGATCCTGGGCCGCCGCGAGGCGGTCGTCGAGGACATTCCGGGCGTCACCCGCGATCGGGTGTCGTACGAGGCGAGCTGGGCGGGGCGCCGCTTCCTGGTGCAGGACACCGGCGGCTGGGAACCCGACGCGAAGGGTCTGCAGCAGGCGGTGGCCCGGCAGGCCGAACTGGCGATGCAGACCGCCGATGCGATCCTGCTGGTCGTGGACGCCACCGTGGGTGCGACCGCGACCGACGAGGCGGCGGTGAAGGCGTTGCGGCGCTCCAAGACTCCGGTGATCCTGGTCGCGAACAAGGTCGACGGCGAGAAGGCCGAAGCCGATGCGGCCGTGCTGTGGTCGCTCGGGCTGGGAGAGCCGCGGATGGTGTCGGCGGCGCACGGTCGCGGTACCGGCGACCTGCTCGACGATGTGCTCGCGGTGCTGCCGGAAACTCCGCGCGAGGGTTCCGGGGGAGGGGGCCCGCGACGAGTGGCCCTGGTCGGTAAGCCGAATGTCGGCAAGTCCAGTCTGCTGAACAAGCTGTCCGGTGACGAACGTTCCGTGGTGCACGATGTGGCCGGAACGACGGTCGACCCGGTCGACTCGCTGGTCGAATTGGGCGGCAAGACATGGCGTTTCGTCGATACCGCGGGCCTGCGCCGCAAGGTCGGCACGGCCGACGGAACCGAGTTCTACGCCTCGTTGCGCACCAAGGCCGCCATCGAGGCCGCCGAGGTCGCGATCATGCTGATCGACGCCTCCGAACCGATCACCGAACAGGATCTGCGTGTGATCGGCATGGTCGCCGATGCCGGCCGCGCCCTCGTGCTCGCGTTCAACAAGTGGGATCTGGTCGACGAGGATCGCCGCTACCAGCTCGAGCGTGAGGTGGAGCGCGAACTGGTGCGGGTGCCGTGGGCGCAGCGGGTGAACATCTCCGCGCACACCGGCCGCGCGGTCCAAAAGCTCGTTCCGGCAATGGAAACCGCACTCGAATCCTGGGATCAGCGGATCCCCACGGGCCGGCTCAACACCTGGCTCAAGGAGGTCATCGCGGCGACGCCGCCGCCGATGCGGGGCGGGCGATTGCCGCGCGTGCTGTTCGCGACCCAGGCGACCACCCGGCCGCCGACGTTCGTGCTGTTCACCACCGCATTCCTGGAGGCGGGCTACCGCCGTTTCCTGGAGCGCCGCCTGCGCGAGGAATTCGGTTTCGACGGTTCCCCGGTGCGCATCTCGGTGCGGGTGCGCGAGAAGCGGGATCGCTCGAAGAAGTAGTGGAAGTGCCGGTGCGGGCGGATGTTTCGTCCGCACCGGACATCCCGCCGGCTTCCGGCCTTGGGGAGTTCTGCCAAAGGTGTCTGTGGGCAATCTTCATTGCGTCACGGACATATGCGCATTGAAACATGTTTGTGCGGCATGTCCCGGGCAGGCCCGACTTCGTCGCAGCAACGCCGACTTTCATGAAGAGGCATCGACCGAGCCGACCTGTGGCATCGCGGCCGCCCGCAAGGTGCGGGGGAATTGCGTTGTGGGCGGGTCGGACTCGTTGTGGGCGAGTCGGCGCTGCCGATTACGCCGTTTCGGTCGCGGTGTGAACCACATCACGCTACGGTGAATCCGCTTGGCCCACAATCGAAGAGGTTTGCCATGTGGAGCATCGCCGTACTGTCGGTCATCGCCGCCGCCCTCATCGCCGCCGGATTCTCCGCCGGGTTCCCGGACAAGTAGGCCGCGGGAGATCGTGGTTCGTTCCGGTCGCTGAGAATTTCACAATCAGCGACCGGGGCGGCCTGCCGGCGAATGGCTGCGCCCGAACGCGTGCGGAGCCGCGGGCGATGCGGGTGCATGGGCGGCCGAGAATTCGATGCCGTGCGAGCGGTCGGATCTCCGTGCACTCGATCCGGTCGCGGCGGCGCTCGTCGTAGGCGCCGACCGTTCGATGCGGATCGTCGCTGGTCGGAGCCTCTGTTTCGGCGGCCGAGCCGGGGCCGGTGGCGGCCACTGCGCGGCTTGCACGTGCAACGAGGGCCGGATGCACCGGGTGGCCGACGGTTTGTCGGGAGTTCGCCGCGGGCGTCGGTGGGCCGACGCCGGACGCCTTCGCCGCATGACCGCTCGGTATGTCTGTTATGCGAGACCGGTCGGTCGGAAATAAACATCACATTTCAGTAACGGCGCCGAATGGGTGGTCGATACGGGCGTGACACGCGCAGTGCGGCGGACCCCGGCGAGGCCGGGGGTCGGGGTGGCGGCACTGGGCACCGTCGCGGCCCGGCGGGGGTGGGGCCTCGGCGTTCGATCACGAAAGGTGCTGTTTACACATGCGAAGATTGCGTCGGCAGAGATCCGGGCGCTCCGGTACGACGCTCGGGCGGACCCTGCTCGCCTTGGCCCTGGCGCTGTTCGTACCGCTGACCGCGGCGGTGTCGGGTCAGCTCCCGCGGGCCGCGGCCGCCTTCGACCCCGCCGGTTTCGACTTCTGGGTCGACTCGAGTATGGGGCCGATCAAATCGCGCGTCTTCCGCGCCGCCGACGGCAACACCGACCGCGTCGTCTACGCCCTCGACGGCATGCGCGCCCGCGAGGATCTCAACGGCTGGGAGATCGAAACCGATATCGCGCACCTGCTGACCTCGTGGAATATCAACGTGGTGATGCCGGTCGGCGGACAGTCCAGCTTCTACGCGGACTGGAACGCCCCGTCGAGCTTCCTCGGCGTCGCGCCGGGCTCCGGCTCCTCGTCCGGTTCGACCTCGGGATCCGGTGCGCTGCAGGCGTTTTCGACCGGGCCGGGTAAGTCCTACACCTACAAGTGGGAGACCTTTCTGACGCAGAACCTGCGCGGCGCGCTGCGCGACCGCCTGGGATTCCGGGCCGACCGCAACGGCGTCTTCGGCCTGTCGATGGGCGGTAGCGCCGCGCTGACCCTGGCCGCCTACCATCCCGATCAGTTCAGCTTCGCCGGCTCGTTCTCGGGTTACCTCAACATCTCGGCGCCGGGTATGCGCGAGGCGATCCGCGTCGCGATGCTCGATGCCGGCGGTTACAACGTCGATGCGATGGCTCCGCCGTGGGGCCCGCAGTGGCTGCGGATGGACCCGTTCGTGTTCGCACCCAGGTTGATTCAGAACAACACGCGGCTGTGGATCTCGGCCGGCAGCGGCATCCCCACCGCCACCGACGGACCGAATATGGGCACCGTCAACGGCATGGGACTCGAGGCCCTCGCACTGGTGAACACCCGCGCATTCCAGGTGCGGATGGCGTCACTGGGCGCCCAGAACATCGCCTACGACTTCCCGGCCGCGGGCATCCACGCCTGGAACAACTGGCGTGACGAGGTGTATCGGATGGCTCCGGACTTGTCGGCCAACATCGGCTGAGACGGATTCGCCGACGCTTTCCGCTGTGCGGATCGTCGGCGGTCCGCGGACCGCCACCCGGCGGCGTGTCGCTCACAAGGCACGCCGCCGGGTCGTCTTCGTCGGCGAGACCTCCCGGAATCGCGCGCGGTGGCAGAGCCGTATCCGCAGTCCGCGGCGGTGCGCTCGCCGTAGGGTCGGATGCGGAACCAGGTAGCGATGTCGGGAGGCGAAGTCTCATGGCGGAAGCGCAGCAGTGGTCGTGGTCGAAGATACTGGGCCCCGAGGGCCCGCCGGCGGTGATCTGTATCCGGTTGGCGGTGGGACTGGTGTTCCTCAGTGAGGGGATTCAGAAGTTCGTCTACCCGCACGCGCTGGGACCGGGTCGATTCGACAAGATCGGGATACCGGCGCCGACGTTCTTCGCCGACCTCGACGGCGTCGTCGAGATCGTGTGCGGCGCCTTGGTCCTGCTCGGTCTGCTGACCCGACCGGCCGCGGTGCCGCTGCTCATCGACATCGTGCTGGCGATCGCGCTGACCAAAGTGCGTGAGCTGCGCCCGGGCGGATTCGGTGGAGTGCAGGGTTTCTGGGGAATGGCTCACGACGCGCGCACCGATTTCGCGATGCTGCTCGGATTGATCTTCCTGCTGTGGGTGGGGCCCGGCCGCTGGTCGCTGGATGCGCTGATCGCACGGCCCGCCGGTCCGTCACCGGCGGGGCGCGTGTCTGCTGGTGGGCGGGTCAATCCACCATGACGGCGACGTCCTCGGGCTGGGACGCACGAGTGGTCGTGGCGGTCATGAGCAAGCCGCAGACGGTGAGGCCGGCGGCGACGAGATAGAGGGGGCGGGGGCCTGCGGGCGAGTCGGCGATCAGTCCGCCGACGAGTCCCGCGGCGGCCGCGGCGAGTTGGTAGCCGGAGGCGTTGACGGCGATCGCCAGGGTGGGTGCCGCGGCGGCGGTTGTCATCACGCGCGCCTGCATTCCGGGGATGACGGCGAAGCCGAGCAGACCGATCGCGACGACCGCGACCACGGTGAGCGCGGTGACGGTCGCGACGAACCACGCGCCCACGAAGGTCGCGGCCAGCAGCCCGAGCAGCGCGGGTTGAGCGAACCGTGGGTTGCGGTCGTAGAGCGTGCCGCCGACGAGATTGCCGATCGTCGCGCCGACGCCGTAGGCGAGCAGCAGTAGTGGCAGGCGGCCGGCGGGATGCCCACCCAGGTTCGTGAGCAGCGGGGCGAGGTAGCTGAACACCATCAGCGCGCCGACGTTGCCGACCGCGGTGATCGCCAGCGCCACCAGCACCGGCCTCCGCCGCAGGACCCGCAACTCCGCGACGGCCGAGGTCCGCTGCGCGCCGGCCGCGGAGGGGAACGCCCGGGCGACCGAGACGAGGCCGATCAGGCAGGCGACCGCGATCGTGGCGAAGGTCGCCCGCCAACCCCACTGACTGCCGATCCGGGTGCCGATCGGAGCTCCGAGGATCATCGCCAGGTTCATGCCGAATGCCAAGCGGGCCACCATGGTTCCGGCCCGCTCCGGGGCCGCGGACCGTACCGCGATCACGACGGCCTGGGCGAAGAACGTCGAGGTCACCAGTGCGGTGAGCAACCGGGCCGCCAACAGCAGCCGGAAGTCGGGCGCGAGGGCGGAGACGGCATTGCCGACGACCGCGACGGCCAGCAGGGCCACCATGGGGCGTTTCCGATCGAGTCCGGCCGTCACGGCGGTGAGCAGCGGCCCGCCGATGATCATGCCGACGGCGTAC
Organism: Nocardia sp. 852002-20019_SCH5090214; assembly: GCF_001665865.1. Classification (NCBI taxonomy): domain Bacteria; kingdom Bacillati; phylum Actinomycetota; class Actinomycetes; order Mycobacteriales; family Nocardiaceae; genus Nocardia; species Nocardia sp. 852002-20019_SCH5090214. The sequence continues at coordinate 25,043 of NZ_LZMK01000140.1, forward strand.
GCGGTGACCAGCAGACCGGCGGCGCCGACGCTGACCCCGAGGTCGCCGGCGACCTCGGGCAGGATTCCGGCGACGACGAATTCGCCGGTGGTGACGCTGAATACGCAGAATATGAGGATGAGGAGTCGGAGCATGCTGGGACGCTAAACTCTCACGTCCACGTGAGAGTCAAGCCCGAACAGCGAACGGAGCGCCAGGTGAAGATCGGAGAGTTGGCCGAGCGAACCGGGGTGAGTGTGCGCGCACTGCGGTACTACGAGGAACGAGGTGTGCTGAAGCCGGAGCGAACCGCCGCCGGATATTGCGTCTTCGGCGACTCCGACGTCCACACGGTGGCGCATATCCGCACCCTCCTGGCGGCCGGGCTGCATATGGACCTCATCGGTGAGATCCTGTCCTGCCTGTCGGGTGATTCCCTGCTGTTGGACGGCTGCCGCGAACGACTGGAAGTGGAGCGTCGCCGCATCACCGGTGATATCGACCGACTCGTCCACACCCGATCGTTGCTGGACGATCTGCTCGCGACCACCTAGCGCACCTCGATCGCCCACTCCGTGTTGTTTAGGCTGGCTACCGGCTATTTGGTGAGTCGGCCAGGTCGGCCGGAGGGGAGTGAATCGCTCTCGGACTCAGGGATTTCCGGAGACGAGCGAAACTCCGAAGATCTGGCTCAGCCGCTCTCCCTCGACCAGGAGAAGGAACAAGCCGTAGTACACATCGAGCATCAGAGCATTGTGCCCTGCCGCGGTGTCGCGCGACATGGAGATGCGCGAGTTCGGTCCCACTGAGCGGGTTCGGTGATATTCGGACCACCTGGAATGTGACACGGTTCACGCCATCTTGTTCACCTGTCACTCCGGAGGGCATATGTCCACCTCCCTCGAAGCGACGACACCGTCGGAGCCGGTCGATACCACCGGCCGCCTCGACGGCGCGTCCAAATTGCGCATTTTCACCGTGCTCGCGGTGATTGTGCTGTTCACCGAGGTCGCCCCGATGCAATTCGTCATGGTGTCGGCGGCATTGCGCCAGATCGCGCCGACCTTTCCCGACCAGGGCGCGAATATCAACTGGGCGATCATCATCTTCGGCGTCATCGGCGCCGCGGCCTCGCCGCTGATCGGCAAGATGAGCGATATCTGGGGCAAGAAGCGGATGTTCCTGCTCTGCGGGGTGCTGTTTCTGATCGGCTGCGCGCTGTGCGCGATCACCAGCAACTGGATGATCTTCCTGGTCGGGCGAGGTCTGCAGGCCACCGCGATCGCGACCGCGGTGATCTCCTACGGCCTGATCCGCGACCTCATGCCCCGCAAGTACGTGCCGATCGGGCTGGGTGTGGCCTCCACCGGCCTGGGTGTTTCGGCCGTGGCCGGACCGCTGATCGGCGGCTACATCGTCGACCACCACAGCTGGCGGGCGATCTTCTGGTTCCTGTTCGTCTTCACCCTGATCATGCTGCCGCTGGTCGCGCTGATCGTGCCGGAGTCGCGGCTGCGCACGCCGCAGCGACTGGATGTGATCGGCGCGGTGCTGCTGGCCACGGGTGCGGTGCTGACGCTGATCTACCTCGACAAGGGGCAGGATTGGGGCTGGGCGAAGCCGTCGACTCTCGCCTGGCTGGTCGTCGGACTCGTGCTGCTCGCCGCCTTCCCGATCGTGGAAATGCGTGTGCGGCAACCGATCATGGATATGAAGCTGCTGTTCCACCCGCGAGTGAGCGTGGTGTTGTTCGTCTCGCTGCTGGCGTCGTTCACGATCGGATACCAGGGCTACGCGGTGGGGTACATGACCCAGTCGCCGCCCGCCGCGGATGTCACCGCCGGTGTCGTGCAGGGCACGCTCGCCGAGATCCACGCCCAGACCGGGCAGATGCTGCCGGCGCAGGCCGTGCAGGTGAGCCTGAATCCGGGCTACACCTACGGCGACAATCTGACGCTGCTCGGATTCGCGGTGCACGTGGCCTTGGCGCAGGCGGTGCTCGGCATGATCGCCGGACTGGTCGCCGGGTTCTGGATCCGCCGCTCCGGTGCGCGGCTGCCGCTGATGTCGGCGCTGGTGGTGATGGTGCTCAGCGGGCTGGCCTATGCGGTGCTCGACCACGGCTGGAGTGTGATCGCCCTGATCAGCGCCGTGTACGGCCTCGCCTTCGGTCTGTACTACGCCTCGACGCCGAACCTCATCGTGGAGGGCGTCCCGGCCGAACAGCAGGGCATCAGCGCGGGCATGCTCGGGGTGATGCAGTCGATGGGCGCCGCGATCGGCATCGCGGTGGCGACCGCGTTCCTCAACGCCAATCCGGTGCGCGCCGATATCTCGGTGGCGGGAAAGCATGTGGCCACCAAGGATATTCCGCTGTTGTTCGCCGACCGCGGATATGAGCTCGGCTTCTACTTCGTGGCCGTGGCCGCCGCTATCGCGCTCGTCGGTGTGGTGTTCATGAAGCACGGCCGCAGCGCGGCCACCGGTGGTACGGCGTTCTGATTCCGGGACACCACGCGGGCCGTGCGGTTTCGGCGGCGTGCCGGGCAGCTCGAGCGGCGGCGACCCCGGGGCTTCGAGTTCGCGTTCGAGCAGATCCGCGATCACGTCGGCATGCACCGGGTGGTGGAAGTACCAGCCCTGGGCGGTATCGCACTGCAGTCCGAGCAGCCGGTCGGCCTGATGCCGGGTCTCCACACATTCCGCGGTCACGCTCAGGCCCAGATCGTGGCTGAGATCGATGATCGTCTCCAGGATCAGCAGATCGCTGCGGCCGACCGTGCCGGCATTGCGGATGCGATGGATGAACGGCCCCGCCAATTTCACCACGTGCAGCGGAAGCTGGCCCAGATAGGCCAGATTGGAATACCCGGTGCCGAAATCGTCGATGGCGATGCGGATTCCGGATTCGGCGAGGGTGTGCAGCGCCTGCAGCGGCCGGCCGATGGCGTGCATGAAGGTGCGTTCGGTGAGCTCCAATTGCAGCCGGTCCGGCGGGATTCCGGTGTCGGCGACGATCTTCTGCACCCGTTCGAGCCAGGCCGGATCGGCGACCTCCTCCGCCGAGACGTTCACACTCACCACCGGCGCCTTGTCGCCGAAGCGGTCGCACCAGCGCCGGCCTTCCCGGCACGCCTGCTCCAGCACCACCGTGCCGAGCGCGATGATGTGGCCGCCGCCCTCGGCCAGGTCGATGAACCGGGCCGGACTCAGAATTCCCAGCTGCGGGTGGTGCCAGCGCACCAGGGCCTCCACCGCGACCGGCCGGTGGTCGCCGAGATCCACGATCGGCTGGTAGTCGAGGAAGAATTCGCCGCGGGCCAGCGCGCCCGGAAGATCGGCGAGTAGTTCGGCGCGGGTGTGCTCGCGGCGGCGCCGGCTGGGGTCGAAGACCGCGTAGCGGCCGCGGCCGTCGGTCTTGGCCCAGTACATGGTGGAATCGGCTGCCTGCAGGAGTTCTTCCGTGGTGGTTTCGGCGGCCTGTTCGGAGATGACGCCGATACTCACCCCGATCCGCAGCCGGTGCCCGTCGATGTCGAACGGCACGGTGAACGCGTCGAGCACCGTGCGGGCCAGATCGATCAGTTCGCGCCTGCGGCGGGTGCGGGGCACCAGAATGACGAATTCGTCGCCGCCCATCCGGGCCACGAGATTGTTCTCCCCGACCGCGCACGCGCACAGCCGCGCCGCCGCGCGGGTGAGCAGTTCGTCGCCGATGGAGTGGCCGAAGGTGTCGTTGACGGCCTTGAAATGGTCCAGGTCGACATAGCACAGGCCGACTCGCGCGTCCGGATCGGCGAAGGCCTCGGTGAGCGCGTCGAAGAACCGGGACCGGTTGGCCAGGCCGGTGAGCGGATCGTGATGGGCCCGGTAGCTCAGGCGCTCGCGCAACTCGCGCTGTTCGGAGATGTCTTCGACCAGCACCAGCGTGTACTGCGGCCGGCCGTGGTCGTCACGGATCAGCGAGACGTTGATATTGGTCCACACGGTGTGCCCGTCGCGATGGCGATACGCCTTCTCCATCTGCGCGTGATCGTGGTCCCCGCGCAGCACGCCCGCGTACAGCTCCCACATGCCCGGCGGATCGTCGGGATGGGTGAGGTCGGTGACCTCGAGTTCGTACATCTGCTCCGGTTCGTAGCCGAGCATGGCGGCGAACGCGTTGTTGACCTCGATGATCCGGCCGGTCATATCCGACAGACCCGTGCCGATCCCGGCCTGGGAGAACACGGCCCGCAATCGGGCCTCACTGGCGCGCAACTGTTCCTCCACCACACTGCGCGCCGCGATATCGGCGGTGCGCACACTTTCCTGTTCGCTGAGCAGCCAGGCCCGGAAGGCGCGCACGTAACCGCCGGCGAAGGCGCCGATCAATTCCGCGGCCCGGCCGGAGGCGATGTCGAGTTCGGCGAAGTAGGTGGCCAGCACCGTCATGGTGCGGCCGAGGACCTCGTCGCCGACGAAATGAGCGCGGGCCAGATCGCCGCCCAGTTCGGCGACCCGCGCGGTACCGCCGGAGTCGGCGGCGTCGATCAACCCCCGGGCGAGGGTGACCAGCAACTGGCGGGCCTCGGAAACGCTCATGGGTACGACGTGATCGCGGACCCCGCCGCCGAGCGCTGCTGCCCATCGGTGCGCCAGGTCGGCGTGCGGACCGTCGTGTTCGGACCCATCCCACGCCATGTCGATGATGGTAGCCGGGGCGTGGACTTCGTGTGAACCGCGGGAGTTTCGCACACCTGTCGAATACGATTGCGTGGCTTCGCCTTCCGGCGGGGTTGGATTCCAGAGAGGTTGCGATGACCAGACCTAGTTGGGCGCCGGAAGGTATCGACCTGGATCGGCCCAGCGCATCGCGGGTGTACGACTATTTCGTCGGCGGGATGCACAATTTCGAGATCGATCGCACGCTGGCACGCCAGATCGAGTCGTTCACCCCGAATGTCGCCGAAACCATGCGCGCCAACCGAGATCTGTTGCGCCGCTGCGTGCGTCATCTGGTCGACGCGGGTATCACCCAATTCCTGGATCTGGGCTCGGGCATTCCGACCGTCGGCAATGTGCACGAGGTGGCGCAGGCGCGCAATCCGCAGGCCCGTGTCGTCTACGTCGATATCGACCCGGTGGCGGTGGCGCACAGCCGGGCGATCCTGGACGGCAACCCGCATGCGACGGTCGTGCAGGCCGATGTCGCCGAGCCGGACACGATTCTGAACGATCCGCTGGTGCGGGAGGTGCTGGACTTCGACCGGCCGATCGCCGTATTGCTGTTGGGCGTCCTGCATTTCGTCCCGGACGAGGCAGATCCGGCCGGATGTGTGGCACGGCTGCAGCAAGCCGTCGCCCCGGGCAGCTATCTCGCGATCACCCATGCCACCGCCGACGGGCAGCCGGTCGAAGTGCTGGAGGCGCAGAAGCTCTCGGGACGAACCTCGACCGAAATCGTGCTGCGCGACAAGGACCATATCGCGGGATTCTTCCACGACTGGCCGCTGCTGGAACCCGGACTGGTGCATCTGCCGCTGTGGCGGCCCGACAATCCGGCGGACGTGGGGGAGCATCCCGAATTCTCCGGTGCCTATGGCGGTTTGGCGTTGCTGAACTGAGCGCGACTGTAGGGTGTGGACGCCCGTTTGAATATGGAAGGAATGCGGTGCGTACACCTTTGCTGATGGTTGTGTTCGGTCTGGCGCTGACGGCCGGTGGGGCGAATGCGGTTGCCGGGGCCGACCCGATTCCCGCTGTGCCCGGTGCCGTGCAGGCGGTATCGGAGCCGATCATCGTCGGTACCGACGGCGACGGCGGAACCACGACCCTCGACGTCGGACAGGAACTGGCGGTGGCCCTGCCCGACAACCCGACGACCGGATACGTCTGGCAGATCGGCGAAGTCGACCGCGGGGTGCTCGCTCAGGAGGGTGACCCGGTGTTCCGGCCGGGCAGCTCGATGCCGGGTGCGCCCGGTACCAGTGTGTGGACCTTCACCGCCGCCCGCGCCGGCAGCACCCGCCTGAGCCTGGTGTCGGTGCGGCCGTGGGATCAGGCCAACCCGGGCCAGCGGTTCTCGATGACCGTCACCGTGCGGTAGTACGTTCGATATCGAAACGGCCCGTCACCGGAAGGGACGGGCCGTTCGCATGCCGGAACCGTTCAGCGCGCGGCGAAGACGGCCGCCGCGGGAACGACGGTGACCCACGACACCAACGCCACCATCGCGGTGAAGAACTTCGCTCGCGCACGCAGCACCGGCATCGCGGCATCGAGATCCGCCGACCACACCCGCACCAGCGTGCTGCCCACGAAACCGAGCGCGATCAGCACGCCGGCCCCGTAGGGCACCAGACTCCAGATCCCACCGCGCAGGGCCAGGGTCCCGCCGGCCACCATCAGCGCACCTACCAGCACCCGGGTGAACGACTCGATCAGCGAGGTCCGCAGCCCCAGCGCGCGCACGGAGGTCAGGATGTCGTGTTCGGCGTCCTCGGGGATGTCCTCGGCGGTATTGATCGAGAACAGCCCCGTGAGCGTCAGGCCCATTCCGAGGATCGCCACCAGTGCCGCGACTTCGATGCCACGGTCGTAGAGCCGCAGCACGACCAGGCCGGGGAAGACCATCGTCATCAGATAGGTGAAGGGGATCTGCCAGAGCCCCGAGGCCTTGAAATGCCATGGTGGCAGCGAATATTGCAGCAGCAATACGGTTCCGAGCACGATCAGCGGCAGCAGATCCGGATGGCCGGTCGCCCACGTCAGATACAGCGCGGACACGCCGATGAACGCGATGGTCGCGTAGATCTGGCGGGCCACGAACCGCACCCCGAGATCACGCACCATCCGCGAGAACTTCGATTTGTAGTCCACGTCCACCCAGCGGTCGGCCAGGCAGTTGGCGACGTGCAGCAGCTGGATCGCGGCGGCGAGCATGAGCGAGGCCACCAGCATCGGTACCGTCAGGATCTCGTGCCACGACCGCGCGCTGAACAGGACGTCGGCGGCCATGATGCCCACCGACATGGGAGCGATCTCCGGTCTGGTCAGCCACAGCGCGTAATGCAGCCGCAGATGGACCGGCAGCGCGATGCCGTCTTCGCCCGGGCCGGGAGTGAAGATGCGGTGCAGCTGCGCGCGCAGCGATCCGGTGGCGTAGTCTACGGTGCCTGCCACGGCGAATGTCCTTCCGGTGGGGCGGTTCTCATGGCCGCGACGCGCGTGCCTTCGCGATGCTGCGGCGGAAGAACGGTCGCGCGAAGTCTTCCGGGATATTGGCCCAGCGCAGGAAGAACGCGGTCAGCGGATCGACGGTGATGTGGGCCCGGCCGCGTTCCATTCCGCGCACGGCGACCTCGGCGACCCGGTCGGCGGGCATGGGCGCGATCGACCCCGTGATGGCCTTGGTTTCGGCAGGCTTGCGCAGATTCTCGCGCAGCAGGCCGGGGGTATCGGTGTCGGCCGGATACAGCACCGATACCGAGATCCCGTGCGGCTCGGCCTCGTAGCGCAGGCACAGGCCCAGCTGTCGTACGCCGGCCTTGGTCGGCCCGTAACTCGAGTAGCCGACGATGCCGAGAAATGCCGAGGTGGAACTGAGCAGCAGGATATTGCCGCGACCGCGTTCGACCATTCCGGGGTAGACGCTACGCACGGCGTATACCGAGCCCAGGTAATTGGCCTGCATCTGGATATCGAACTCGTCGTCGGCCAGATCGAGGAACCGGCCCGGCAGGGTGAGCCCGGCACAGCACGCCAGGACGGCGCAATCGCCCTGCCGCGCTTCGAGATCCTTGATCGCGGCGGCAAGCCCGGCCCGGTCGGTGACATCGGCGACGGCCCATTCGGCGCCGATGCGCCGCGCGGTGGCGGCCAGCACCGCTTCGCGCCGCGCGATGATCGACACGCGCGCGCCGCGGCGGGCGAAGGCAGTCGCCACGGCGGCGCCGATCCCTTCCGAGCCGCCGGTCACGATGACATGACGGCCGGTCCAGTCCACGCTCACGCGTCGTCTCCCGGTGCCGCGGCGAGGACGCCCAGCCGGTCGCGCCAGGCCACATAGGCGCCGGCCGTGCCGTCCTGCGGGACGTCGGCGAAGGCGCGATCGATGAGCGCGGCGGCCTCGTCGATGCCGCGTCCGGTATAGGTGCGCACGGCGACGTGGGTGTGCGCGGTGGCACTGTCGGCCTGCTGCCGGATCTTGGCGACCATGGCCGCACCGGCGGCCAGCTGGGTCCGGAATTGCGGCACGCGGGCCAGGATCGCCTCCAGATCGGCGACCTCGACCCCGCCGGCGAACGTGGTGGCGATGCCGATACCGTCCCAGAGGTCGGGGTGGCGGGTGCTGTCGAATTCCTCGATCATCTTCGCCACCCCGTCGACCGAACCGCCGCCGATGAACCACAGCGCCCGGCCGATCCCCTGATCGATGGCGCGGTGCAGGGGCGCCGGATCACCCATCCACCGCGGCAGGCGGTTGTCGACGTAGTGACGGCCGACCCATTTCTCGGTGTGGAAGAAGGCGTTGTAGAAGCCGTACCCGTCCAGGGCCAGCCATCGATAGCTCTCGTGTTTCGGGAGAGTCTTGCGCCACAACGCTTTCGGGATCCGGCCCATCGCCAGGCCCACCCCGACGTACATGGTCAGATCGTGTTTCGCGGCCGGACCGGCGATCAAATCGTGCGCGCGGCGGCCGAACGGGGTGATCGAGTCGACGGCGGCCAATCCCGTCGCGGCGCCCTCGAACGCGAAACCTCGATACTGCTCCGGCAGTGCGGCGATCGTGGCGATCACCTCGTCGTTGTTCTTGCTGCGCACCGCCATATCGATACTGGAGGCCAGATGGGTGGCGACACGTTCGAGTTCGGCGGCGGTGGCCGGGCTGGGGGCCGCGAATCCCGGTCGGTTCAGCGGCGGTTCCTGGGAGCCGGTGCCGAGCAGGAGGGAGCGGACCGGTCCGAAGACGGAAGGCATGGTGGTCTCGATTCTGTTGCTGCGAAGTGCTTTTCGGTCAGGAGGGGACCGGCGCGGGTTCGGGTGCAGGCAGTGGCTCCTGGATCGGCACCGGAACCGGATCGCGGTCGAATTCGGCGCGGCGGGCGAGTCGTTCGCGGATATTGCGCGACCACCAGTAGACGCCGCGGGCGGCACAGACGATCACGAGGGCGAAGAACAGCCCGAACGACACGTGCAGCACCATCAGGATCCCGTACATGATGCCGACCGATGCCCCGAACGCGATTTGATTGCGGGTGCCGAAGGGTGAGGTCGCGGGATCGGTGATCATGTAGTTCGTGTAGAGCACGAACGCCAGACCGGTGATCGGCGTCAGCGCGGCGATCATCGAGATGTCCGGTTCGAACAGGCCGCGCAGCACGGCCTGCAGGACGAATGCCGCCAGCCAGGCGAGGATCAGCGGCGTTTTCTTGGTGAGCTTGGCGTTCAACATGGTTCCGGCCATCAGCAGGCCCAGGACGATCAGCGCGTCGGCCGCTCCCGAGATGTTCTCCACGAAGTGGTACGGACCGACTATCGCGATCTGCGGAAAGAGCAGAAGCGATACGACGATCCCGAAATTCGACGGGTTCATGAAGTGTTTCATCTTGCCGTTGATCTTGGCCCGCAGCACCCATTTGGTGCCGACGGCGACGGTGATGCCGAACATGATCGGCAGAAATCGATCCGCCGCGTACATCAGGAAGTTGAAGGCCAGGCCGGTGATGTGCGCCGGCATCAGGAACACCATCAGCCCGCGTAACCCGTTACCGAGATATCCCGGCCGCCGCCGATAGGCCCACGCGGCAAGGGTTTCCAGTAACAGTTCGACGACGTAGGCGGTCGCCGCGGACAGGAACGGCCACAACCACGGCTGCTCGAAACCGAGCCAGAGGAAGCCGAGGATATTGAAGAACGTCAGCGAGGCCGCGAAGTTGCGCAGGGCGAGATAACGCGGATCCCGCCCCTCCTTGTCGACGCCGATGATCCTTCGCCACCGGGGCAGCTCCGAACGATCGGGAGCGTCGCCGCTGTGATCGGTATTCTGTGCGCTCACCGGGTGACCTCCCGCGCGTCGGAATCGAGAACCAGGGTGTGGCGGCCGGGCCGCAGTTGCAGCTGCTGGGTGTGGAATCCGCCGTGGTTGTCGCGCCAGCTCAGCGTGACCGGCAGTGGTGTCGCGGCGTCGATCTCGCCGAGGCCCAGGTGGATTTCGGTGGCGCGCTTGCCGGCGTGGCCGCTGCCGCCGTCGAGCTGGGCCACATGCGGTTTCCCGTCCGGAGTGGTGACGGTGACCTCCGCGCCGAGGGCGGGGGAGCCGAGGATCGGCTGACCGGCGATCGTGGTGCCCCCCGAGGCGGTGTTGGTGGGTGGGGTGAACAGGCGCAGGCCGAGATACTGCCCGAGATCGGGAGAATCGTTGCGGTAGTAGACCGGTGCCTCCCACTGGCGCGCGACGGCGAAGCTCAGCCGTCCGGTGCCGGTGGAATCGCCCACCGCGATACCCCTGGTCGGGGTCGCCGCGAAGACGTTCAGAGCGGGTGAGATGTTGGTGAAATTGCCGTCGGCGTCCTGGACGAAGAAGCCCATCCGGTTGTTGCCGGCCAGATCCGAGTCGGCGGTGTACTTCGGCCAGGCCCAGGGATATTTCGTCAGATCGTCGTTCATCGTGGCCATCTCCTGCACCTGCGGCCAGCGCGTGGTCTTGCCTTTGAACATGCCGTTGCTCTGCACGATCTGCGGACGGCCGCTGTTGTCGAAGTCGTCGATCTTGGTGTCCCATGACCAGCCGTCCCAGGCCAGGCCCTTGCGCACCGATTCGTTGCGGAAGGGAGCGACACCCGAATTCAGCTTCTCCGCGGCTTCTTTCGGGTTTCGGGCGGTGTTCATGAAGGCGAGGTTCGCCTCGACGATGCCCCACCGCTGCGCGATATTGCTGACGAACAGGTCGGGCATACCGTCACCGTCGAGGTCGCCGAAGTCCGCGCCCATGCCTTTGAACGAATCATGGCCCAGCACGAAGGATTTCGGATCGGTGGGCCCGCGCGTGCCCTCGGCGAGGGTGAACCTGATCGCACCGGGGGTCGAGCGGTTCACGAACAGCCGGTCGGGTCCCATATCGTTGGCCACGTACAGCGACGGCAGGCCGGTGCCGGTCAGATCCTGGGTGGCGGTCGCGATGGTCCAGCCGTTGGTGGTGCCCTCCGGGAAGGCGTTGAACACTTCGCGGTAATCCACGGTGGGATCGGCGCCGCCGGTGGCGCGTTCGAAGGTGAGCAGGTGGTCGCTGCCGGCGTTGGTCGCCTTGGAGAACGACTCGTTGAGCGTCAGGCTGTGGGTGCCGTCCGGGCCGATGAAATCGCTGTCGGGAAAATAGTTTCCGATGAAGACGCTCGGATTGCCGCTGCCGTCGAAATCGGCGACGGATGCGGCGAGGGTGAACCAGCGCGCCCCGTGATAACTCCCGTCGGGAGCCGCGGGGGAGGGCACGAGCTCGACCGGTTTGAACGCGCTGTTGTCCAGTTTCGCGGCGCCGGCACGCGGCAGGAACACGATCGGCGTGCGGCCGCCGTAGTACACCAGCAGGCCCATTCGGCCGGAATGGTCGAAGTCGCCGGGGATGCATCCGGTCGGTGCCATCTTGTCGTCGGTCGGCAGCGGGGCCGGATTCAGGACGAAGGGGGCGTAGCGGGTGGTGTCGCTGTCGGGCGCCGGGGTGACGATCACCGAATCGGACCGCGAGTCGACCAGGCACAGATCGTCGGCCTTGCCGTTGCCGTCGATGTCGTTGATCGCCACCGCCGAGTTGACCGACGACATCCACGCCACCACGTGTTCGTAGCGGGGCTCGATATGGCGGATCGTGCGCTGGGGCAGCCCCGGTGGTAGCGCGATCGGCATCTCGGTGAAGTGGAATCGGTGCGCCGCCGCTCCGTTCGGATCGTCGGATACCGGTGCGACCATGGCCGAATGCGCGGGCACCAGCAGAATTCCCATCAGCGCGAGGGATGCCAGCGGCACCAGCGCTTTGCGTAGCAGAGAGGTCGAGACGGGCAGTTTCACGAGTTCGGGCCCTCTTCCGTGGTGAAGCCGTCGAATATCCGGCGCAGGGTGCTCAGTGCCGCGTCGAGCTGGTCCTCGGTGTGGCGGCAGTTGACGAAGAATCGCAGGCGCGCCTGGCCGGCGGGGACGACCGGATGGCCGATCGCATTCGCCATCACGTCGTGCTCGAGCAGTTGCATCGACGCGCGCACCGCCGGTTCGTCGGCGCCGGTGATGATCGGCGTGATGGGGGTACCGGCGCCGTTGCCGGTGTCGAAGCCCAATTCCCGTGCGCGCGTGAGGAAATACCGGCTGTTGTGGCGCAGCGCGGCGACCCGCTGCGGTTCGTCGTGCAGGACGGCCAGCCCTTCCAGTGCTGCCGCGGCGGCCGACGGTGCGGGTGAGGCGGTGTACATGCTCAGACCGGCGGCGGAGTATTTGAAGCCGTCCACCAGTTCCCGGTTGGCGGCCAGATACCCGCCGACGCTGCCGAGCGCCTTCGACAGCGTGCCCATCCACACGTCCACGGCGTCGCCGGGCAGGTCGAACAGCTCGCGTGCGCCGAGGCCGCGCTCGCCGAGTACACCGAACGAATGCGCCTCGTCGATCATGACCGAACAGTCGTAACGCCGTGCGACCTCGATGATCTCGGGCAGCCGCACGATGTCGCCGTCCATGCTGTAAACACCCTCGAGCAGGACCATCGCGCGGTCGAAGGACCGCCGCGACATCCGCAGTATCGCTTCCAGCGAGTCGGGATCGTTGTGCCGGAACGTCACCCGCCGGCAGCCCGCCCATTCGGTGCCGGAGACGATGCTGTTGTGGATCAGCGAATCGCACACCGCCAGATCGCGTTTGCCGAGCAGGAAGGCCACCGCGGCGGCGTTGGTGAGGAATCCGCTGGACGTCACGATCGCCGCGTCGGTGTCGTAGATGCGCGCCAGCTCGGATTCGAGCTCACGGTAGAGCGGAAGTTCACCGGCGACCAGCCGCACCGCGGCCGCCGAGGTGCCGTAGGTATCGATCGCGGCCGCCGCGGCGGCCTGCACCCGCGGTTCCGCGGCCAGATCCAGATATCCGAAACTGCTGAAGTTCAGCATGTCCCGGCCCGCGAAGCGGGTCCGCGCCCCACTGACACCCTCGTGCGGCAGGTAATACGGGTTCAGCACTCCGGCCGCGGTGGCCCAACTGTCGAACCGCGCCCACTTCTCGGCCGCCTCGACCACGCCCGGGTGGTCGCGGAAATCGGTGCGGCGCACCGGTGTTTCGGTCGTCGTCGCGACGGTGACCGCCGCGGTGGCCGCGGTCTGCGCGCCGCCGCTGCCGGGATCGTGTTTGGACATCAGGGCCCGGGCCACCGCCCGCGCATCCATACTGTCGGTCGTCATCGGGCTCCTCACGCTGCCGTACGGTCGGACGTTGCTTCTTCCTGGGCGATCTGGGCGGCGATCTTCACCCCGAGACCGGCCAGCGACAGGCCGGCGCCGATGGACAGCACCGACATCTTCACGCCGAGGCTTTTCACCACACGCGCGCCGAATTCCATGGCCATCAGCGAATCGAGGCCGAGTTCGCTGGTGGGTGTCGCCAGATCCACGGTGTCGGCATCGACGCCGAGCACGATCGCCAGTTGCTCGCCGAGCAGACAGGCGACCACCTCGCCGCGCTGTTCGGAATCCAGTGCCAGAATTTCCGCGCGCAGCGCGCCGACGACGCCCGCGCCGCCCCCGGCGGCCGCGACCAGTTCGGCGAAGCGTGGTGCGCGTGCCGAGGATCGGTGCGCCAGCGCCCATTGGCTCCAATCGATGTCGAGGATCGCGCACTGGGTGACCGGCAGCCGCAGGGTTTCCCACAGCAGCGCGGTCGCGAAATCCATGTCCAGGGAGCCGTAACCGGTCATCTCGGCATAGCGCGACACCGCCCGCGAATCGGCCATCCCGCCGTCGCCGCGCATGAACCCCCAATCCACCGAGATCGCCGCCAGCCCCTGCGCGCGCCGCGTCCAGGCCAGGGTGTCCAGGACGGAATTCGCTGCGGCATAACCCAATTGGGGCGAGAGCCCGGCGATTCCGCTGGCCGAGGCGTAGAGGACGAACAGGTCCAGGTCCAGTCCGGCGGCACGGGTGGCCCGGTCGAGATTGAGCGCGCCGAGCACTTTCGGCCGGAATATCTCGTGCAGCGATTCCGGAGTGACCTCGGGTATCTCGGTGTTGTTGACCACGCCCGCGGCGTGGACGAGTCCGCGTAGCGGTGCTCCGTCGGCGGCGATCCGGTCCAGCAGAGCCGCCACGGCGTCGTAGTCGGCGACATCGACCCGTTCGGCGCGCACCCGTACTCCGTCGGCGGCGAAGCGGGCGAGTTGTGCGCGGGCGGCCGCGGTGCGAGCGCCGCCGCGACCCACCAAAACCAGATTGCGGGCGCCGCGTCGCACCAGCTGCCGGGCCGTCGCGAGTCCGAAGGCGCCGAATCCGCCGGTGACGAGATAGCTCGCCGCCGGGTCGATGTCGACCTCGCGGGGCAGATGCCGGACCTGCGGGTGGTCCGCGCGCAGATCCAGTGCCACCCGCCCGATCTGCGCCGAGCGAGCGACCGTCTCGAAGGCCGCGCTCAGCTCGTCCAGGCCGAAGACGGTATTCGGCAGCGGCGTGTACTCGCCCGCATGCAGGGCCTGCACAACGCGCCGCGCGGCCCGCCGGACCTGCTCCGGGCGGCGGGCGAGGATGCGGTCGATATCGACGGCGAAGAACGACAGGTTGCGGTCGAAGGGCCGCAGATCGATGGTTCCCGATCCGTAGATGTCGGCCTTGCCGATATCGACGATGCGGCCGAATTCTCCCGCGACCCGGAAGTTCTGCTGCAGGATCTCACCCGGCGCCGAACTGTAGACCACATCGGCGCCCGCGCCGCCGGTCAGTCGCAGCACCTCGTCGACGAATCCGATCGACCGCGAGGACAGTACCTCGTGGGCGCCCGCCGCCCGCACCCGTTCGCGGCGCTCGGCGGTGCCCGCGGTCGCGATGACCCGGGCGCCGAGCCGCAGCGCGACCTGGAGCGCCGCCATACCCATACCGCCGGCCGCGCCGTGCACGAGTACGGTCTCACCCGGTTGCACGCGCGCCAGCTCCCGCAACCCGATCTCCGCGGTGAACAGCGGCATGACCGAGGTGCAATGCAGCGGATCGAAGGTGCCGGGCTCGAAGATGTCCATCACGGTGGTGGCGCCGGTATCGGTGCGCAGGGTGACGAACTTGCGCACGATTCCGGGTGCGACGACGAAGATCTCGTCGCCCGGCGCGATCCCGGTCACCGCGCTGCCGACCCGTTCGACGACGCCGTATCCGTCCATCCCGATCTCGGTGCCGAAGAAGGTGCCCTCGAGTTCACGCTCGGTGAGCACACCGAGCACCTTCAGCGCGTCCTTGTAGTTCAGGCCCACCGCCCGCATCCGGATCTCGACCTCGTCCGGGCCGGGGGCGACTCGGTCCGCGGTGGCCAGGGCCAGATCGGGAAGCAACCGCGACCGCGGGATGTCGAGTCGATACGACTGCTGCGGATCCACCAGCGGCGCAGGGGTTTCCCACTCCCGGATATGCGCCGGGAGAGTGTGCCGCCAGCGAATCGTCCAGCACGCACCGGCCCGCAACGCCACCTCGTCGATGCTGGTGTCGGCGTAGATTCGTTCGATGATGTCGGCGGCGGGCGTGCCGGGTTCGGTATCGACGAGCCGCCAGTGCCCGGCCGGTAGTTCGTTGAGCAGTTCGCGGCGGGCGCCGGTGAGCGCCGCATGGTCGAGGCGGGCGAAATCGTCGATCGGCAGACACAACGCGTTCTCGGTGACGATCACACCCCGGACCTCGACCGCACCCGAATCCGTTTCGGCGAGAAGCTGTTTCACCGCGCGGGCGACCTCTGCCGTGCCGTGTACGCCGGCGGCGGGGTCGAGATCCTCACCGGCGGCGACCACTACGCGCAGTCTGCCCGAGTCCCGCGCGGCGGTCCGGAACAGATCGGCGAGCGCGGCGGCGTCGTACGCCCCGGAGTGTTCACCGACCGTCACCGGCTCGACCGTTCGCGACGTGGCGATCTCCTTGGCGCGCTGGCAGATCTGCGCCCCGAGATTGATCACCACGAACGCCTCGTCCGGAGCCGGGGCGGCCGCGGGGTCGCCGCCGTCGGTGACGATCTCCCAGACCGGTTCGTAGAACAGCTCGTCGAGCCGTTCGGTGAGTGAACGTGTGGCGGTGAGGTTACGGAACCGCACCCCGAGCAGGCTCATCGCGACCGTGCCGTCGGGGGCGGCGATCCGGATGTCGGCACGCAGCGCGTCGGCCGGATCGCGCGTCACGACCACCACCGGATCCTCCGGCAGGGGGCCGTGTCGGCGGACTCCCGATATCGACGCGGGAACGACGACGTCGTCGTCCGAATCGGGCTGCGGGCCGGACTTGTTCGCGTACAGCGCCGCGAAGCACTGCAGCGCGGCATCGACGATGGCCGGGTGCGCCAGATGGCGGTGGGCGCGATCGCGATCGCTGCCGTCGACGCGGGCGAGGACGGTGTCGGCGCCGACGGCGATGTGGCGTAACCGGCGGAAGGCGGGACCGTAGCGGAGTCCGTGTGCGGCCATTCGCTCGTAGACGGTGTCGCTGGCGATCTCGACCGCATCGGGTGCGGGATCGGTGTCGACGCGACAGGAGTCGATATCGGCCTCGACGAGCCGGCCGTAGGCGTTGACCGTCCAGTCCGAGCCGGTGGCCGGGCGGGATCGGATCGTGAAACGCCGGGTGCTCTCCTCCACGCCGATCCGCACGACCGGTACATCGTGGTCGTCGATCACCAGCGGGCTGACGAATTCGACCCCTTCCAGGCCGAAGGTGTCGCGGCCGGTGCGCGCGGCGACCGCACTGAGCGCGGCGTCGAGGTAGGCGGCGCCGGGCAGCACGACCGCCTGCGCGACCACATGGTCGTGCAGCCACGGCAGATTCGATACCGACAGCTGCACCTCCCATTCCGGTGCGGTGGCCGCGGTGCGGTCGCCGAGCAGGGCGTAGCCGCCGGGCGTGCCGAGCCGGTCGAGTTCGGTCTCCGGCTGTTGCGACCAGATGCGCCGGCGCTGCCACGGATAGCGTGGCAGGTCCAGATGCGGTGTGGCCGTGTCGATTCCGGCAGGCAGCCGGTCACCGTCGAGCGTTCCCGCGCGGTAGAGGTCGGCGAGGGCGCTGTGCAGATTCGCGTGGTCGTCACCACCGCGGGCCAGCGTCGGCACGGCGGCCCCGGTCACGCCGTGATCCAGCAGGATTTCGCGGATGCTGCCGCTGAGGACGGGATGCGCACCGATCTCCAGGAACACCCGGTGCCCGTCGGCGAGCATCGTGGCGACGGTGTCGGCGAACCGTACCGTGTCGCGCACATTGTGGCACCAGTAGTCGGCATCCCAATCGTCACCGGTCGCGCGCTGTGCGGTGACCGTGGAGTAGGCCGGAATCGTGGCCGCCGCGGGGGACAGGGCCGCGAGTTCGGTGCGCAGCTCGTCGAGAACGGGATCCATGCGGCGACTGTGATACGGCACTTCCACCCGCAACATCCGTGCGAACGTGCCGTCGGCGGTGAGGCGGTCGGCGAGGTCGCGCAGTACCGTCACATCGCCTGCCAGTGTGACCGCCGAGGGACTGTTCACCGCCGCGATATCGATGCCGGAGGCGTCTGCCGCCAGTTCCCGCGCCTCGGCCTCCGCGAGACCGACGGCCAGCATGCCGCCGGTGTGCGCGGTGGTGGCCTGCAACCGGGAACGGTGATAGCTCACCGCGACCGCCTGCGCCGCTGTCAGCGAACCGGATACGTAGGCAGCGGTCACCTCGCCGACGCTGTGACCGACCACCGCGGCCGGACGGATCCCCAGCGCGGCCAGCTCGGCCGTGAGCGCTGCCTGCACGACGAAGTTCGCCGGCTGGGCGATCTCGGTGCGGGTGATCCGCGAATCGTCTTCGTCACAGAGCAATTCCGCGAGAACCGACCAGCCGGCCAGTGCCCGGAACTCTCGATCGATCTCGCGAGCGGCGGCGGCGCCGGGACCGTCGGCTTCGAGCAGAGCCCGGCCCATCGCCCACCACTGCGGCCCCATTCCGCTGAACACGAACACCGGATCCGTGCTCCCCTCGGAGATCGCTCGTGCGGGTGTCCGGCCGCCACCGGCCGCGAATTCGGTCAGCTGCGCTCGGAGATCGTCGCCGTCGGTGTAGAAGAAGGCCGTGCGCAGCGGGTGGTGTGCGCGCCGCACCCATGCCGCGGCGGTCAGGTGGTGCGGCGGCACCGCATCCGATGCCACGCACAGCTCGGCCGCCAGCACGCGCAGCGCGGACTCGTTTCGCGCCGACAACGGCAGGACGGGCAAAGACGATGCGGTGTGGGCTGGTTCGGCCGTCTCGGGCGCCGGCCCGATCAGCACATGCGCGTTGGTTCCGCCGTAGCCGAAGCTGTTGACGGCGACCACCGGGAGTCGCAGCGGTTCGGCGCGCAACGGCACCCGCAGGCCCAGGCCGTCGAAATCGATCTCCGGATTGGGCTTGTCCAGCCGTGCCTGCGGGGCGATCGTGCGGTGATGCACGGTGAGCGCGGCCTTGATAACGCCGGCGACGCCCGCCGCGGCCTCGGTGTGCCCGATATTGTTCTTCACCGACCCGACCGGCAGCGCCTCCGTGCGTTCCGGCACGGCCCCGTACACCGCGCCCAGCGCGGTCATCTCGATCGGATCGCCCACCGGAGTTCCGGTGCCGTGCGCCTCGACGAAGCCGATGTCGTGCGCGGCGATCCCCGCCTGCTGCCGCACCCGCTCGGCGAGCTGCTGCTGCGCAACCGGATTCGGGACCGGCACGGCCAGGGTGCGCCCGTCCTGATTCACCCCGCTGCCGCGCACCACGGCGTAGATGCGGTCGCCGTCACGGACCGCCGCGTCGAGCGGTTTGACGACGATCGCACCGGCACCTTCACCGCGGCCGTATCCGTCGGCGTCGGCGTCGAAGGATTTGCAGTGCCCGTCCACGGCCAGGAACCGGCCCTTGCACATGGAGACGAACGTCTCCGGCTGCAGCATCGCGTTGGTGCCCCCGACGATCGCCGCCGAACATTCTCCGGTCTCCAGCGCTCGCACGGCCTGGTGCAGCGCCACCAGGGAGGACGAACATGCGGTGTCGATGGTCATGGTCGGCCCGTGCAGATCGAGCAGGAACGCGATCCGGGCCGAGAGCAGCGTGTGCGAGGAACTGGTCGGGGTGTGCGAATTGATCGAGGCGCGAACGACATTGCGGCTCACCGCGTTGTCCATCATGAAGCCGCCGACGAATACGCCGATATCGCGCCCGCCGACCCGCCCGGCCATCCCGCCGTCGTCGAGTGCCTCCCAGGCCACCTCGAGCAACAGCCGCTGCTGCGGGTCCAGGATGGCGGCCTCGCGCTGGGAGATGCCGAAGAAGTCGGCGTCGAAATCCCACAGCGATTGCGTCAGGAAGCCGCCGTGACGGGTGTACATGCGCCCGGGGGCGTCGGGATCCGGGTCGTAGAACTTGTCGAGACTCCACCGATCGGCCGGGACCTCAACGACGCCGTCGCCGCGGCGGAGCACGAAATCCCAGAACGAGTCCGGACCGTCGATACCGCCGGGAAAACGACAGCCGATCCCGACGATTGCTGCATCGGACATTGCGCGGTCCTCTGATTGTCTGCACCGAGTCGTGCACATGTGCACGGAAGCGGTCGAACCATTCATATACGAACAACAGCGAGCATAGATACGAACCGCTCGCGGCGGTTGGAGAATTGTCGAAAGTCGTTGTGCGAGTTGACTCGAGGGCATGGTGCGCTGAATTTTCGAAATGACATCCGGCCTGCTGACAGTGTTATTTTCGGGCTGACGATGTTATTTCCCGGAGCTCGACAGTGATTATGTCCGAGCCATGACGATGTTATTTGCGGCCATCTGCGCCATATGATCGAACAATGACATCGTTATCGGCCGGCGTGCGCGCCGGGCCCGGTGAAATAACAATGTCACCGCCATTCATGACATTGTTATTCGGGTACATTCAGCCGTCATGAAATCCGGTGAATTCGCGCTCGATCCGGGAGCCGACCCGATTACCGACCCCGCCTGGCTGCGCGGGTTCGTCGACCACTACATCGCCGGGTGGAACGCCGGTGACGCCGCCGCCGTCGCCGCCTGCGTCAGCGAGGACACCCGCTGGCTCGACCCGTCCGAAGAACATGTCATGATCGGCCGGTCCGCGGTCGCGGCATTCGTCGACGACACCGTGCGCTCGTTTCCGGATGTGGCCTATCACCTTGTGTTCGAGCCCGCCGTCACCGCCGACGGGCTGGCCGCGATCGTGCCGTGGCGGATGACCGGCACCAATACGGGGCCGATCGATCCGCCCGGATTCGCCGGTACCGGCAAGAAGTTCGACCTGTTCGTGGTCGACATCTGGCAGTTTCGCGAGGGGCTGATCTGGCGTAGCAAGGCCACCTGGGACCTGAACGAACTGTTGCTGCAACTCGAACTGCTACCCAAGCGCAACGGTTTCGCCGAACGCGCGATGGCTCGCATGCAGCGCGCCGGCGTGCGGCTGCGCCGCCGGTCAGGACGTGGGTGAGAGCACGCGCTCCACCGCGCGGTGCACCGAGCGCTGCACCCACTCGGGATCGGCGCCCATGCCGATCATGATGTTCACGATCGAGGGCAGCAGTACCTCGCCGACGCCCTCGTCTCCGTAGAGCCCGGCCATGTCCAGCTGGATGAAACCGTAGAGACCCGTCCAGAATTGGGCCGCCGCCGCCCGTGCGTTCTCCGCGCGAACCAGGCCGGCGTCGAGGGCGCGCTGGGTCGCCCGCACCACGTGGTCGAAACTCTCGGCGAAGTTGTCGAAGTCCGAATCGCCGGTACCGGACAGGATGTTGCCGCGATGCAGCTTCACCTCCGCCCTGGGTGATTCGGTGGCGAACATCAGGCGGAACAGTTCGGGTTTGCGCAGCGCTTCGTCGCGAAAGACGAAGCCCAGCACCAGAATGTCGGTGATCGGGTCGTCGGTGCACCCACACTCGGCCAGCCGGGCCGAGAGCTGGGCGAATCCGGCCGAGCCCACCGCGCGCAGCAGTCCGGGCATTCCGCTGAAATTGGAGTAGATCGCCATGGTCGACACTTCGCAGATCCGCGACACTCGTCGCACGGTCAGGGAGGTCAGGCCCTCCGCGGAGATGAGTTGAATAGTCGCGTGGATCAAGCGATCTCGTAACGACTGTGCCACCGCGGCACCGGATTCACAGGCAGTCGCGCTCATGCCGCCGCCACCGTTCGCAGTTCGGCGGCGGTGATGTCCTCCAGGGAGCGGCGCCGCGTCTCCACGATGTAGACCACCGCCGCGATCGTCGCCAGCGCGATCGGCACCGCACTGATCAAGGCCATGACGCTGATCGAGGGCGCGGCCACCGCCAGCACCACCAGTGCGATCACACCGACGCCGCCGGCCTTCGTCATGGCCGCCGCGACACCGCTGCCGCGCGAGCGGATCCGGGTCGGGTAGATCTCCGCGCCGTAGGCGACGATCACCGCCACGATCGAGCTGGAACCCCAGATGGGCACTACCAGAAGGGTATTGAGCAGCAGCCGGTGGTCGGCCACATGGTCGCCGAGTATCACGAATCCGGCCAGGGTCACCGCCAGCAGCGCGCCCAGCGTGATGAGGGTCCATTTGGTGGAACGGTGATAGCAGTAGGCGACGGCGAAGTTCAGCGGGAATCCGATGAGGGCGGAATCGCGCAGGATGCGATCGGCGGTCACATCGCTGAATCCGAGATTGCGCAGATTGGTCGGCAACCACAACTGGAATCCGTAGGTGACCAAGCCGACCCCGAGCCCGATCAGTGACAACACCACGGTGACACCGAGATACGGCCGCCGCAGCAATTGTCCGAACCCGTCGCGCACGCCGTCCTCGGCGGCCAGTTCGCTGTGCTCGACCGGGACGATCTCGGCGTTGTAGGTGCGCAGCACGTCTTCGGCCTCGCGGTGACGGCCGACGGCCAGCAGGTAGCGCGGCGATTCCGGGATCCAGCGCACCAGCAGCACCAGCAGGAATCCTGTCGGCAACCCGAGCAGCCACAGGCTGCGCCAGCTGTAGGTGTGCCCGATGGTCGACGAAAGCCAGCTGGTGACGATGTAGGCGCCGGCGATGTCACCCCCGATCAGCACCAGCAACCAGCCGCGATGCCGGGCGGGGATGGTCTCCGAGAGAAGCGTGAACGCGATCGGCAACATCCCCCCGGCGCCCAGCCCCATGACGAAACACATCGCCACGTTCCATTCGAAACTGGGCATCGCGCCACAGATCGAGGTGCCCACGAAGAAGATTCCGGCCAGCAGGATGGCGGCCTTGCGTCCCATCCGGTCGCCGAGCCAGCCCCACAGGAGCGAGCCGAGTACGGTGCCCGCGATGCCCGACAGCGGCAGCAACGCGACCGGCAGCGCGTCGACATGCGGGTTGGCCGGTGTTCTCAGGTGGTATTCGGCGCCGACTCCGGGTACCACGAACGACAGTGTCGTCGGCTTCATCACATCGATGGTGATCGCGGCCGCCATCACCAGCATCAGCACCACGTGCACGCGGTTGATGGGGGCGTCGTCGAGGGCGGCCACCCGCAGCGCGACCACCCGGTGGTGCACCGATCGAGTCGGGAAAAGGCCGTAGGTGGTCAGCGCCAATCCGGCCACGATCAGCGCCATACCGCAGATCATCGCGGTGTCCATGGGCATTCCCGCCATGCGGTAGCCCATGTCCCGGGCCATCCGGAACATCGGCAGGTGCAGCAGCACTCCGCCGGTGGTGGCCGTCAGGCCCAGCCAGAACGCCCAGGTGCGCCGGCCGGCGCCGAGTGTGTCGGGTAAATGGGGAGATTCGACGGATTCCCTGCCTTGCATCACCGGATCCTCGTCTACTACATCAGCCGCCACCCCTCGGCCGTCGAACAGCTACCGGGCGGTAGCCTACACACGAAACGTGCAGATCGATGGCCTGTTTCGGAAGATCTAATGTGAAAAGCCTTCTCCGGAAATACTTTTCGCGTGCGGTATCGGCGAGCGGTCGCGGGCCTACCGCCGATGTCCCCGAGTGGGGCGCGTCAGCAGCAGTTTTGCGGAAATCCGGCGCCGGGCGGATGGCGCCGGCGCGCAGGGGAGTGTGGATTGTGTGCGACTCGGGCTAATCGGTGGTTACCGATCGCTGCGGTAGGTACGACAACACGCCGATTCTAGTGGCGGGCAGAAGGTCATACCTGCCAGTGGTGGGAACGGTCGGCGACGGGGCGTGAGCGCGCGAGCCGCCCCGACGCGCGATCCGCGTGACACCGAAACCGGTCGTCCCCCGATGGCGGCGGACGAAACGCTCGATTCGACCGCCGCCACGCTCGGTTTCGGAGCCGTCGGGTGTTATCGGGGAGACGGGGGTTCGGCGGATACGGCGGCGTTGTCGTCGGCCAGGCGGCCGTCCGCGAGTCGCAAGTGCCGGCTCACCCGCACCTCGGCGAGAAAGTGTTCGTCGTGACTGACGACCACGATCGCGCCCCGATAGGACTCCAGGGCGCCGACCAGCTGTCCGACACTCACCAGATCGAGGTTGTTGGTGGGTTCGTCGAGCAACAGCAGTTGCGGCGCGGGTTCGGCGAACAGCACGCAGGCCAGTGTGGCCCGCAGTCGCTCCCCGCCGGAGAGGACGCCGACCGGCAGATGGGCGCGCGAGCCGCGGAACAGGAAGCGCGCCAACAGATTCATCCGCTGCGCGGCGGGCAGGTGCGGGGCGGCGGCGGCCAGATTCTCCGCCACGGTCCGGTCGGCATCGAGCAGGTCCAGCCGCTGGGACAGGTAGGCGATCCGGCCGTCGGCGCGGGTAACGGTACCGCTGTCGGGGGTGAGGTCGCCGTGCACGATGCGCAGCAGCGTGGACTTGCCCGCGCCGTTGGGTCCGGTCAAGGCGATGCGCTCGGGTCCGCGGACGGTGAGATCGGCGCCCTCGCCGGCGAACAACTCGCGCTCGCCGAAGCGGAACCGGATGTGCTCGGCGGCGAACAGCGTGCGGCCGGCCGGGACCTCGGTATCGGGCAGGTTCAGCACGATGCGCTGTTCTTCGCGCAGCGCCCGCCCGGCCTCGTCGAGGCGGTTCTTCGCGGCGTCCAGCCGGGCGCCGTGGGTTTCGTTCGCGCGACCCGCCGACTGCTGGGCATTGCGTTTCATGGTGCCGGCGAAGATCTTCGGCAGTCCGGCGTTGCCGAGATTGCGCTGCGCGTTGCTCGCCCGGCGCGCGGCGCGTTCGCGAGCCTGCTGCAATTCCCGCTTCTCGCGCTTGACCTCCTGTTCGGCGGTGCGGATGTTCTTCTCCGCCACCGCCTGCTCGGCCTGCACCGCTTGCTCGTAGTCGGTGAAACTGCCACCGTAGTAACGGATTTCGCCGTCGTAGAGTTCGGCGATGCGATCGGTGCGGTCGAGCAGGGCCCGGTCGTGGCTGACCAGCAGCAGGCAGCCGTTCCAGTCGGTGAGCACGTCGTAGAGCTGGTGGCGCGCCTCGAGATCGAGGTTGTTGGTGGGTTCGTCGAGCAGCAGCACATCCGGTCGCCGCAGGAGCTGCGCGGCCAGTCCGAGCGAGACGATCTGCCCGCCGCTGAGGGTGTGCAGCCGCCGGTCGAGCGGCAACGCGCCCAGCCCGAGCCGGTCCAGTTGAGCGCGCGTGCGTTCCTCGATGTCCCAGTCGGTGCCGATGGTGGTGAAGTGCCGCTCGTCGGTGTCGCCGGATTCGACGGCCGCCAGCGCGGCCAGCACCGGTGCGATGCCGAGAACCTCAGCGACCGTCAGCTCTCCGGTCAGGGGCAGATTCTGCGGCAGATATCCCAGGGCGCCGTCGACGGTGATGCTGCCCGCTGAAGGGGTCAGCTCGCCGGCGATCAGGCGCAGCAGGGTGGTCTTCCCGGCGCCGTTGGGGGCGACCAGGCCGGTCCGTCCGCCCGGCACGCTGAAGGACAGATCCCGGAACACCGGGGTGTCGTCGGGCCAGGTGAACGACAGGTTCGAACAGACGATGAAGGCATCGGACATGGTGAGACCTCGAAAGTCGTTGCGGCACGGTGCGATCGCGCCGCAGGGTGATCGGGTGAACGACGACATGGCCACGTCGGCGGCGCCGCGTGCGCCTACCGGTGGCCGTGACTTCCGGGTCTATCCGGAGATGTCGAGTTCACCAACCATGTCTGGTCTCCTTGATCTACCGACTCCGCCCGACGATAACAGCCGGGACCGCATCGCACGGAAAAGGTCAGGTCGGGTTACTGCTCGTGCGTCGACGGGCCGTCCGGGCGAGGTGGTGTTCATCGCCGCCGCCCGCGGCATTCCGAGCCTGTTCCCGGGCGGGATCGCGCCCCGGAGTCCGCTGGTTCGCCCGTGGAACCGATAGTGTCGACGGCATGCCGAGTTCGCTCGGTGTGTTGCTATCGCCCCGCGGTGACCGGCGCCGGCCGGTGCCGGGAGCGGACAGGAGTGCTCACGGATGTCGCTGGTCGGACGGGAATCGGAACTCAAATATCTGGACGAGTCGATCACCGGCATCGCCGAGCGCGGCGGCGTCGTCGTCATCGCGGGCGAAGCGGGGATCGGTAAAACCGCGCTGCTGCACGAGGTCGCGGCGATGGCCAGGCTGGCGGGCGTCCGGGTCGTGACCGTGACCGCGACCGAGGCCGAACAGCAGCTGCCCTACGCCGGATTGCATCAGATCGTGTTCCCGCTGCGTACCGGCATCGATGCGCTGCCGCCCACCCAGGCCGCGGCACTGAACGCCGCGCTCGGATTCGTCGACGTGGCCGCACCGAGCGAATATCTGATCGGTGCGGCGCTGCTGACCCTGCTCAGTGATCGGGCGGCCGAACAGCCGCTGCTGCTGGTGGTGGAGGACCTGCACTGGCTCGATGCCGCCACCGCCGGCGTGCTCGGCTTCCTCGCCCGCCGGCTGGAATCCGAGCCGATTGTGCTGGTCGCCGCCACCCGGGACGCGCAGGCGGCGCTGTCGCAGGCCGGGCACCCGACGCTGGCACTCTCGCGACTGGGCGAGGAGGAGGCGCGGCAGCTGCTCGACACCGCCGCGCCCGGCCTCGACGATCACCGGCGAGAACGGGTCCTGGCGGCCGCGGCCGGAAATCCGTTGGCGCTGAAGGAATTACCCTCGGCCACCGACCGGACCGAGGCGGCGTTGCCGCTCACCGAGCGGCTGGAACGTGCGTTCGGTTTGCGGGCCGATCGGTTGCCCGAGACGACCCGCACCGTCCTGCTGCTCGCCGCGCTCGACGAACTGTCGGTAGCGGAAACGCTCGCGGCCGCCGCACTGCTGCTCGGCGGCCCGGTCGACGACGCGGACCTGACCCCCGCCGTCACCGCGGGGTTGATCGAGATCGATTCCGGCGCAGTGCGATTCCGTCATCCGCTGATGCGGTCGGCGATCCCCGCCGGGGCGCAGCCTGCCGCCCGCCGTGCCGCCCATCGTGCGCTGGCCTCGACCCTGCGCGAGCAGCCGGACCGCGCCGCCCGCCATCACGCGGCCGCCGTCACCGGACCGGACGACGCCGCCGCGGCCGAACTCGAGGCCGCGGCCGAGCGGGCGTTGCGCCGGGGCGGGGTGGCGGCGGCGATCACGACCCTGGAAGACGCCGCCCGCCTGACCGACACACCGGCGGCGCGGGTGGGACGACTGTTGCGCGCCGCCGAGCTGGCGGTGGAATCCGGCGAGCGCGACACCGTGGATCGGCTGCTGCGCGCCGCCGGTCGCCAGGATCTCGACCAGCGTCAGCGCGCCTTGGCGACCTGGCTGGTCAGCGGATTCGACGACGGCGTCGGTGAGGATCCGGCCCGCACCACCGAACTTGCGAAACTGGCCGAAACCGTTGCAGCGGAAGGGGATCGGGACCTCGCGATGCGCATCCTGTGGGGGACCGCCATGCGCTGTTTCTGGTCCGAGCCGGGTCCGGACGCGCGCCGCGCCCTGCTGACCGTCGCCGACGGTACGGGTCTGCCCGTCGGCGATCCGCGGATCGTGGCGATCACCGCCTACGTGGCCCCGTTCGAGCGCGGCGCGACGGTCTCGGAGCGACTGCGCGCACTGGCCGGGCGCACCGGCGCCGATCCGGAGGTGGACCGCTATCTCGGCAGCGCGGCGTTGCAGATCGGCGCCTTCGCGCTGGCCGGCCGCTTCTCCGCCACGGCGATCACCGGCCTGCGGGAACAGGGCAGGCTCGGCCTGCTGACCAGAGCGCTGGCGGTGCGGGCCTGGAGTTGTGCGCGCACCGGTGATCTGGTGGGCGGTGCGGCGGCCGCGGCCGAGGCCGGGCGCCTCGGACCGGAAACCGGCCAGCACTTCATGTACGGTCTCGCCGTCGCTGTCGGAGCCGAAATCGCCGCGCTACGAGGCGATTTCGACGAAGCGATCGAGCGAGCCGAGGAGGCCGAACGGATCGGCGCGGCCGCCGGCGCGCGACCGGTACTGGCCACCGTGCAACGGGCCCGCGCTCTCGTCGCACTCGGACAGGGCCGCTACGACGACGCGCTCGCCGACCTGCGCCGAATTCTCGACCCCGCCGATCCGGCCTATCAGCTCGCCCTGCGCGCCTACGTCGTGGGCGATCTGGTCGAGGCCGCGGTGCGCGCCGGGCGCGTCGAGGAGGCGGAGGAGGTCGTGCGTGAATTCGAGGAGCCGGCCCGGCGTAGCCCGTCACCGGCCCTGCATGTCGGCCTGCGCTACGCCCGCGCCCTGCTCGCGTCGGCCGAGTCCGCGGAAGACCTGTTCACCGCTGCTCTCGACGCCGATCCGGACGGGTGGCCGTTCGAACGCGCCCGCGTCCAGCTCGCCTTCGGGGAGTGGTTGCGCCGGCAGCGGCGCATCGTCGAGTCGCGGGCACAGCTGCGAGCGGCCCGCGACACCTTCGACGCGCTGGGCGCGCGGCCCTGGGGCGATCGCGCGCGGCGCGAACTCCGGGGCGCGGGGGAGACCAGCCCGCGCCGCGACCCCGACGCACGCGACAGCCTGACCCCGCACGAACTGGGTATCGCGCAGCTGGCCGCCGAAGGGCTCACCAACCGGGAGATCGGGCAGCGGCTGTATCTGTCGCATCGCACCGTCAGCACCCACCTGCACCGCATCTTCCCGAAACTCGGTGTCACCTCCCGTGCCGAACTGGCCGGCGCACTGCGCACCGCGACGGATCCGGTGCCGTAGCCCGCACGCGATGACGTATGCACATACCGTCATCCGACGGGCGCGACAGCACACCCGTGCCGCCTACCGTTTCTCGTATCGCAGCCGTGGCAGTGGGCGCGGCGGACGAGAACACGGGAGATGAGCAGATGTTCACCAAGAAGCGGTTCGCGCAGATCATCGCGGCGGCAGCGGTAGCGGCGTCGCTGGCGGCGTGCTCGTCGGGTACGGATGCGCAGGCTCCCGCCGCTCCGGCGAGCGCCGCGGGCGTCGGCGCCGGTGAACACACCACGCTCGGGCCGATCAAGCACATCACCGCCGGTGTCCTCGACACCGCCTACGTCGAATACGGTCCGGAGAACGGCCCGGCGGTCGTGCTGATCCACGGCTGGCCCTACGACCCGGCGAGCTACATCGACGTCGGCCCGCGGCTGGCCGCACAGGGCTACCGGGTGATCGTGCCGTATCTGCGCGGCTACGGTCCGACGCGATTCCTGTCCCCGGATACCGCGCGCAACGGTGAGCAGGCGGCGGTCGCGCACGACATCGTCGCGCTCATGGACGCGCTGCACATCGACAAGGCGATCCTCGGCGGATACGACTGGGGGGCAAGGACGGCCGATGTGATCGCCGCGCTGTGGCCGCAGCGGGTGAAGGCGCTGGTTGCCGTGAGCGGATACCTGATCACCGATGTGGCGGCCAACCAGCAGCCGCTCGCGCCGGCCGCGGAGGCCGGTTGGTGGTACCAGTACTACTTCGCCACCGACCGCGGTGTGCTGGGCTATCGCCGCAACGTCCACGACTTCGACAAGTACATCTGGAAGACCGCCTCGCCGAAGTGGAACTTCGACGACGCCACCTACGACCGCAGCGCCGGCTCGTTCGACAATCCCGACCATGTCGATGTCGTGATCTCCAACTACCGCTGGCGTCTGGGCCTGGTCCCCGGCGAACCGCAGTACGCCGCGGAGGAGACCGCGCTGGCGCAGGGCCCGGCGATCACCGTCCCGACCGTCGCCATCGGCAGCGATTTCGACGGCGCCAATGCCGACGGCACGAGCTACCGCGCGAAGTTCACCGGCAAGTACGAACACCGCACGCTGCCCGGGGTCGGCCACGATGTCCCGCAGGAAGCGCCCGCGGCCTTCGCGCAGGCCGTGATCGACGCCGACCATCTCTGAAACCGC
Source organism: Nocardia sp. 852002-20019_SCH5090214 (assembly GCF_001665865.1). Classification (NCBI taxonomy): domain Bacteria; kingdom Bacillati; phylum Actinomycetota; class Actinomycetes; order Mycobacteriales; family Nocardiaceae; genus Nocardia; species Nocardia sp. 852002-20019_SCH5090214. Next base: position 54,498 of record NZ_LZMK01000140.1, read on the forward strand.
TGGGAGACAACGCAACACCCGCGCCACGATGTAGCGGCGCGGGTCTTGCGCTGTTGTGCCGATGTCCGCGTCCGCGGTCTCGCCTGTGCGGAGGTTATGAGTCTTGCGCGACGGGCCGCAGGCGGGTGAGTGCGTCGTGGTCGCCGCGTGCGGCGAGGCCGAGCTGCTGTGCCACGTTCAGATCGATCACGCCGGTGAGCAGGCCGAGGACCGCATTGGCGGGTCCGTCGAGGGTCAGATCGGCGGCGTCGGTGCTGCCGACGCGGGTCTCGACGCGACCTGCGCCGATGTCGACGACCGCACGCACCTCGTCGACGACGAGTTGAATCACCACCGGTGCGGCCGCGGGATCGGCGTCGGCGGTGAACCATCCGGCTGCGTAGGCCAGCCACTGCGGGAGGAACGCGTCGTCCGGGTCGACCGTGTCCATGTACCGCAGTCCCCAGCGTCCCAGTGCTCGCAGTGCGGGTTCCAGTTCCCGGCCCGCATCGGTGAGCCGATAGAGAGCCGATGCGACGGGCGGCGGCGCGTCGTCGCGGGCGATCAATCCGGCGTCCTCCAGTTCGCGCAGGCGGGTGGACAGCAGATTCGCGGCGATGCCGGGCAGCCCGTTCTTGAGATCGGTGAATCGGCACGGCCCCTGGATCAGCAGCTCGCGCACGATCAGCAGGGTCCAGCGATCGCCCACCACATCCAGCGCGCGGGCGATCGAACAGTACTGGCCGTAGCTTCGCATGCGTCCACTATACCGGCCTGAAGTAGAGATTCTGAATTTGTTAGTTGAAAAACTCTACTTTCTCGTCCTAGCATGAAATGGCAAGGTCGGTCGCCGAGTGGCCGGGAATTCCCTCTGTATCGGAGCAAGCGCATGACTCGCAGCCAGATCCCCGCCCAGTACGCCACCGGCGCGGCCCGGGCCGATATCGAACGGGCGTTGCTGGCCGCCGGAAAGGATCTCGGCCGCCTGCGGCTCGACGATCTGGCGATGCTCGAGGACTTCCACACCAGTGGGCGCATCGCCACCGGTGAACTGGCCGATCTGGTCGACATCTCTTCCGCCACCGAGGTTCTCGACGCCGGCACCGGCATCGGCGGCACCGCCCGATACCTGGCGGACCGATTCGGCTGCCGGGTCACCGGAGTCGATCTGGTCGAGGAGTACTGCGAGATCGCTCGCTGGCTCGACCGGCTCGTGGGGTTGGACGACCGCATCACCGTGCGGTGCGCCGATGTCACCGCACTACCGTTTCCGGACGGCGCCTTCCAGGTCGTATTCAGTCAGCACGTCCAGATGAATATCGCCGACAAGAACGGCCTCTACCACGAAATGCGCCGAGTTCTGGCGCGTGGGGGACGGCTCGCACTCTGGGATATCACCGCCTCCGGCGCCGGTGAACCCGACTATCCGCTCCCGTGGGCCGACGGCCCCGGCTTCGGTCACCTCACCACGCCCGCCACCCTGCGGACGACGATCGAGGCGGCCGGATTCGCCGTCGAGCGGTGGGACGACCGCACCGACGAGGCCGTGGCCGTGATGCGCATGGTGCGCCAGCTACCGCCGAGCCCGCTGGGCCTGCACGCCTTCGTGCCCGACTTCGCCACGCGCGCAGCACATCTCACCGATGCGCTGGCCGACGGGCGGCTGCGCGCGATTCGCGCGGTGGCGCGGGCGCGGTGACCGGTCAGCGGGGTGTGAGCGCGGCACTTCGGGTGGCGAGGTAGTCGCGTTCGCGTTGATTTCCGGTGAGGCGGGCCGCGGTATCGAAACTGCGCCTCGCCTCGTCCGTCCGGCCCAGGCGGGCAAGCAGATCCGCGCGGACGGCGTGAAACAGGTAGTGCTCGGTCAGGTCCAGGCCGTCGACGAGACTCAGTGCCGCGGCCGGCCCGTCGACCTCGGCCACCGCCACCGCTCGATGAAGTGCCACAACGGGATTCGGGTCCAGGCGCGCCAACCGGTCGTAGAGCGCGAGGATCTGCGTCCAGTCGGTGACCGGATCGGTGTGCGCGGCATTGATCGCGGCGAGCAGCTGATACCGGCCGGGGCGGTTGCGGCGCAGGCAGGTGCGGACGATCGCCCGGCCCTCCGCGACCAGTGCGGCATCCCAGCGGCCGCGGTCCTGGTCGGCGAGCCGGACGAAGGCGCCGGTCGCATCGGTGCGGGCGCCGCGGCGAGCATGGGTGAGCAGCATGAGGGCGAGCAGGCCCGCCGCCTCCGGCTCCTCGGGCATCGACTCGACCAGTGCGCGCGTGAGCCGCACGGCCTCCTCGCACAGGTCCGCGCGCAGCAGTTCCGTGCCCGACGAGGCGACATATCCCTCGTTGAAGATGAGAAACAGGGTCGCGAGCACCGAATCGAGCCGCTCGGGCAACTCGGCCTGGCCGGGCACCCGGTAGGGGATACGGGCGTCGCGAATCTTGGCCTTCGCGCGGGCCAGTCGCTGCGCCATCGTCGCCTCCCGGACCAGGAACGCGCGCGCGATTTCGGGCGTTGTCAGCCCGCCCAGCAGCCGCAGCGTCAGCGCGACCTGCGCGGGCCGGTTCAGTGCCGGATGGCAGCAGGTGAAGATCAGCCGGAGGCGCTCGTCGGGCACGGCGGTCTCCTCGGCGTCGTCGGGCGGGGCGTGCACGATCGCCGCCTCGGCGTACTTGCCGGCCCTGGCGGATTCGCGGCGCAGCGTATCGATGGCTCGGCGCCGGGCGGTGGTGATGATCCACCCGGCCGGACTCGGCGGCGGTCCGTCCTGCGGCCAGCGGCGCAGCGCGGTGGCGAAGGCGTCGGCGACCGCGTCCTCGGCCAGGTCGATATCGCCGAGCGTGCGAATCAGCACGGCGACGGCCCGGCCGTATTCGGCGCGGAAGACGGCGGCGATCCGATCCGGCGTCATCGCGTCAGAACGGCGGAACATCCCGGAACGGGCGGATTTCGATCGGCAACGTGGTGGCCGCCGCGGCCTTGCGTCCCCAGGCCAGCGCCGCGTCCAGATCGGCCGCGGTGATCACCCAGATGCCACCGATATGTTCCTTGCCCTCCAGATAGGGCCCGTCGGTGATCAGCCCGTCGGCGCGCACCACGGTCGCGCTGTCCGCCGCGTGCAGGCCGCCGGTGAACACCCACGACCCGCTCTCGCGCAATTCTTCGTTGAGGCGGTGCAATTCGGCGACGATCCGTTCCATGGTCTCGGCATCGGGCGCACCACTGTCGGGTTGGTAGATCGAGAGCAGATACTCGGGCACGGCCCTCTCCTCAGCGCCGGGCGTAGCGGGCGATGATCACACCCGCGGTGGTCGCGACGCTACCGAGGAGGCGAAATTCGGTCAACGGCGCCGCGCCCTCGAACAACCTGGTCCCCGCACCGAGGGTGAGTGGGTGGATCACCAGCGTGTACCGATCGATCAGCCCGGCGGCGTGCAGGCTGCGCACCAGGGCCGCACTGCCGATGATCGACAGATCCTTTCCCGGACGTGCCTTCAGTTCGCGCACGGTCCGAGTCGCGTCGCCGCGCAACAGAATCGAGTTCTGCCACGCGTCGACGTCGTCGAGGCCGGTCGATGCGACGTACTTCGTCGCCGCGTTCATATGTTCGCTGTAGGGGTTGTCGTCCGCCCGTCCCCACACGGTGGTGAAGTCCTCCCAGGTGCGCCGCCCGAACAGCATGTCGCCGGGCCGGGCCATATCCCCGCCCATCTCCCGGGCGAGCACCTCGTCCTGAAATCGCTGCCCCCAGCCGCCGAACGGAAAACCGCCCCGGGTGTCCTCGTCCGCGCGTCCCAGCCCCTGTACGACACCGTCGAGCGTGACATTCATGGTCACCGTGATCGCTCGCATCGCCCTGCTCCTCTCGATTCCGGGAACGCGCACGATCGCGCCCCTCACCTCCTATACGAACGGCCGCCGCCGGAATCGACATCGGGCGAAGAATTGTCGAGTCGCCGGCGGCGATCCGATCTGAGCGCCGCCGAGCTACGGCTTCGGATTCGGTGTGAGCGTGGTCTTTCGCGATCGCGTGGCGAGCGCCGAGCGCTCCGCCGCGATCTGGCCGCGCAGGGCGTGGCAGCGGCGCAGGACGTCGGCGCGGTCGGGTTCTTCCGGGATGAGCGGGACGGCGTGCTCGATCATCGTCGCCTGTTCGAGGATCACCCGGAGCCGATCGGGGTCGGTGACGCGGTCGGCGATCTGTGCCAGCGCGTCGAGCTGGCGAATCATCACGGCCGGCTGCCCGGCACCGGCCTGGCGGATCTTCTCGAACGCGCGCTGCACCAGCCGCTCGTAGCTGACCTGGGCGGCGAGCACCCGGATATGACCGTCCTTGTCGCGGCGCACCGGATTCGGCTCCCAGGTGACCGCGATCCGCGACAGGCAGTCGCCGAGCCAATCGATACACGTCAGCACCGTGAAGGTGTCGTTGGTCGCGGAGGCGAGCGCACGCAGTGCGATCTCGACGATCTGATCGACGCCGAAGGAGACGTCCTGCACCAGGCTGCGCATCGAGCCGGTGACGTGGCCGCGGGAGAATTTCTTCTCGATCCCCTTCGCGGCCTGTGCCGGCCACACCCGCGCGATCACCTGCCCCTCGGTCACGAAATGTCCTGGGCGATAAGGTAAATGGATGACCGCATCCGCTTCGGCGGCCAGCCGGACCAGCCGCTCGTAGCGGATGTACTGGAGATATCCGCTGCTGGAGGTGCGCACCTCGCCACCGGAGCGGGCCAGCAGATCGCGGAGTTCCCGCGCCGACGGACCATGTTTCGCCCCGCTCGCGGTGGTATCGGCATTGGCGTCGACCGCCGTGCGCACTTCGCGCGCGATGTCGGCGACCACATTCGGCAGCTGGATCTGCCCGCCGATGTGATTGATGAAGTAGATCAGCACCGCCAGATCCACCACCAGCGAGCCGATCGACACCGTCGCGCTGATGTGCGGGACGAAATTCTCGCCGACCGACACCAGTGCCGCGATGGCGTAGACGAAGGTCGCGACGAAGGTGCCGAGCGTCAGCTGGGTGCCGCGGTCGCGGATGAAGTTGCGCAGCATGCGCGGCCCGAACTGAGTGGAGGCCAGCGTCAGCGCCAGGATCGTGATCGAGAAGACGACACCGACCACGGTGATGATCGCGGCCGCGATGGCGGTGAGAACCTGGCGTGCCGCATCGGGCGTGCCGCCCAGCACCCAGGTGGGCAGGCTCGTGCCGTTGTGGTAGGCCGCGCGGTCGAGCGTGAAGGTCAGTGCGAACAGCGCCACCGCGGCCAGGACTTCCAGCGTCGGGACGAACCACAGATTGGTGCGCAGCCGTTCCCGCCACCGATCCGCCTCGAGCGAGATCCCTTGCACGCTGGACCTCCTTGCGCTCTCGCCGACGGCGAATTTCCGGCCTGTCGACCCGAACCTACCTCCACCTCTCGGCGGAGATCGAATCGTGGCGCGGCGCGGGCGCAGCCCGTTGAAGAGACAATAAGTTCGCAATTGCGCACCTATTGTCTTAAACTGGCCGTGTTCGATGCGTCCCGCGGATTCTGGAGGCCCGACGTGCTGGAGGTGTTGCGACACGACCGTTTCCGGCGCTTGTTCACCGCACAGGTGGTGGCCCTCGTCGGAACCGGTCTGCTCACGGTCGCGCTGGGTTTGGCGGCCTACGATCTGGCCGGATCCGATGCCGGTGCGGTGCTGGGCACGGCACTCGCGATCAAGATGGTCGCCTACGTCGGCGTGGCACCGGTGGTCTCGGCGCTGACCGATCGGGTGCCGCGGCGGATGCTGCTGGTCTCGGCCGATGTGGTTCGGCTGGTCATCGCCTTGCTGTTGCCGCTGGTCACGCACGTCTGGCAGATCTATGTCCTGATCTTCGTGCTGCAGGCGGCCTCGGCGACCTTCACCCCGGCATTCCAGGCGGTCATCCCGTCGATCCTGCCGGACGAGGAGGACTACACCCGCGGGCTGTCGCTCTCACGGCTGGCCTACGACCTGGAATCGCTGCTCAGTCCCGTACTGGCGGCGGCATTGCTGACCGTGGTCGGCTACCACCTGCTGTTCGTCGGCACCGCCGCAGGTTTCGCGACCTCCGCGATCATGGTCGTGCGCACCTCGCTCCCTCGATCGGTGCCCGCCGACCGCTCCGGCTCGCTGCCGGCCCGGATCACCTGGGGCGCACGGCTCATGGCGGCGAGCCCGGTGCTGCGCGGGTTGCTGGCGATGAATGTCGCTGTCGCCGCGGCGACTTCGCTGGTCGTGGTCAATACCGTGGTCTACGTCCGCGACCTGCTGCACGGGCCGGCACCCGTGGTGGCGGTGGCGCTGGGTTGCTTCGGCGGCGGTTCGATGATCGCCGCGCTGGCGATCCCGCGACTGCTCACCGGCATTCCCGATCGGCGTCTCATGCTGGTCGGCTGCGCGATCCTGCCCGTCGGCCTCGCCGGTGCCGCGACGCTCGCGGCGCTCGAGCCCGGACCACGCGCGGGCTGGGTGCTGCTGGGGGTGGCCTGGTCGATCATGGGGGTGGGCACCTCGCTGATCAACACGCCCTCGGCGCGACTGCTGCGCGCCCAATCCGACGGCAGCACCCGCACGGCCGTGTTCACCGCGCAGTTCTCGCTCTCACACGCCTGCTTCCTGGTGACCTATCCGATCGCCGGCTGGCTGGGCGCCGCCGCCGGACAGGCCGGCGCGGCGCTGACCCTGATGGTCCTGGCGGCCGTGGCCGCCGTGGTTGCCGCGCGAATGTGGCCGGTGCACGTATCGTCGGGTGCGCAGATGGCCACAGCAGGAAGTCGGTGAACCAGCCCATGACCGGTGAGGAAACCCCCGCAGTCGACGCCCTGCCGCCCAGCCTGGTGCACATCGTCGAACCCGACCCGGCCCGTCTCGAAGCCGCCACCTCGGTGTTCCGGATGCTCGCCGACCCGACCCGGCTGCACATCCTCTGGGTTCTCGCCGACGGCGAGGCCGACGTCACCGCCCTCACCGAGGCCTGCGGCGGCTCCCGCACCGCGGTCAGCCAGCACCTGGCGAAACTCCGCTTCACCGGCATGGTCGAGACTCGCCGCGAAGGCCGCCGCATCATCTACCGCATCCGCGACGGCCACCTCGCCCGCCTCGTCCGGGAAGGACTCAATCTCGCCGACCACATCGTCACCGGCGAGCTGCCCCACGAATAAGGCGCGGTTCGCGGGCGGTGCTTCTCGCGAGCGACCCGCCTGATCCGTACCGGGGCAGCACCGTTGGGTCACGGTGTGGGATCGATCCGCGGTCGGCGGCGAATGCGTTGTCCCCCCGAGGGCAGCGGCGCCGAATCAGTTCTGGGCCGTGTCGATCGGCCCGGAAGGGTGTGAGTCATCATGTCCGCCGAAGATCGAGATGCTCGCCCGCCGGCGTCGAATGCGGAACTGTCCACCGATGATCGCGCCGAACTCGAGCGGTTGCGCGCGTATGTCGCAGCGCATCCACCGCGCCCATCTCATCGGCACGCCTGGCGCTGGACCGGCGTCGTGCTGCTGCTGGTCCTGACCGCGCTACTGATCATCGGATCGGTGACGACGCGGTTCGTGCGCAGCCAGATCTTCGATACCGACCGCTACGTCACGACCGTCGCACCGCTGGCCACCGATCCGGCGATCCAGAAGGAACTGGCCGACAAGATCACCGATGCGATCGTCGGTCGCGTCGACATCAAGGCGTACACGGCGGATGCGGTCAACGCGCTCACGCAGAACGTCGGGCAATTGTCGGATCGCCCCCGTGCCGTCGCGGCGTTGAACAGTCTGCCCGCGCTGGTGGCCGACCAGGCCGAGAACTACATCCACCAGGCCGCGACGGCCGTGGTGACCAGCGATCAGTTCCGCGAGGCGTGGGACACGGCCAACCGCCGCGCGCACGACGCACTGGTCCATGTGGTCAAGGGTGAGACCAGACCCGGAATCGAGGTCAGCGACAACGGCACCGTGAGCATTTCGCTGAAGCCGATCCTCGCGACCGTGCGCGAACGGCTCGACGCACGCGGAATCACCTTCGCCGACAAGATTCCCGATGTCGACGCGCAATTCGTCATCTTCCATGCCACCGAGCTGCCCAAGTACCAGAAATGGCTGCGCACGCTCGACCGCGCGGCGAACATCCTGCCGTGGGTGGCGCTGGCCACCGCGGCGGGTGCGGTGTGGCTGGCTCCCCGCGGCCGGCGGCTGCGGACCCTCGCACTGGTCGGCGTCGCCGGTGCGGTCGCGATGGTGCTGCTGGCCGTCGGGGTGGTGATCGCTCGCAGTATCTACCTCGATTCCGTTCCGCCCGACGCGTTGTCGCCGCCGGCCGCCTCCGCGCTGTTCGATACCGTGATCCACCCGATGCGGGTGTCACTGCGCGCGGTCGCGGTCGTCAGCCTGGTCGTGGCCGCGGTGGGATATCTGGCGGGGTCGTCTCATTCGGCGCAGTCCGTGCGTTCCGGCTTCGGGCGGCTCATGGTCGCCGTCCGCGGCCGGCGTGGGCGCCCGCCCAACGTGGTCGAGTCGTTCGTCGCGCATTACCGCACACCGCTGCGCCTCGCCGTGCTCGCCGGCGCGGTGCTCGTGCTGGTGCTGTGGCCCTACGCGACCGGTTTGGTCGTGGTGGGGATCGTGCTGGTCGCGGGAGCGCTGCTGCTGATCGTCGAAATTCTCGCGCGGCCCGCGGCGGCGCCCGAAACCACCGCGGAGACCGAGCCCACGGCGACCGGGTGACGCGGAATACGGCGATTCGGTTACGTTTCGGGGTCGATCGCACGGTCCATCGGTTCGTGATTATCCGCGAGGTTTTCCGCGACGAATCGTTAGATGCCCGGTTGGCTCGCCGAATTCGTCCATCGAGCGATGTACCAGGTCGATGAGCGAACCGGGACCATCATCCGCCGCGGCGGCTGGTCAGGAGGCAGCGCAGGGCCGCATGTCACAACCCACCGGAACCGACGCATGTCGGTACGCGCCGGCGGATCCGCCGGCGAGGTTCACGAAAAGGGGTGAGCCGTCGTGACGGCTACGGAACACGGAACACGCAACGGGCGAAACGACACCCGCAATGCGGTGGCGGCCGGCACCTCGCTGGCCGCGGCGGCCCTACTGGCCGTCACCGGAATCGTGTCCATCCTGCAGGGCATTTCGGCCATCGTGAAGGACGACGTCTACGTTTCCGGACCGCAATACATCTACAAGTTCGACATCAGCGGATGGGGATGGATCCACCTGATCCTCGGCATCCTCATGGTGGCGGCCGCCGCCGGGTTGTTCACGCGTTCGACCTGGGGGCAGATGTTGGCGATCGCGCTACTGGGTTTGTCGATCATCGCCAATTTCCTGTGGCTGCCGCACTATCCGTGGTGGTCGATCCTGGTCATCGCCCTCGACATCGTGGTGATCTGGGCGATCGCCACCTGGGATCCGCGCAGAATCTGATATCTCGCGCCAGCCGGACCGCGTCTCGGGGACTCGGTCCGGTCGACGCGCGCTCACCTGCAGCCACCGCATCGGCGCGTCGAATTCGCCCGTGCCGTACCGCCGGCGCAGCGCCTCGGCAGCGATCGCGGTCGCGGATTCGAGATCGAGCGAGGAGTGCCGTTCGATCTCGCCGCGCAGCGGGGTGCCCTGGCAGAGGGCGACCGCCGCGGTCTCGGCCGTCGTGCGGCTCGACCCGTCGATGTACTCACCGGTGATCCGCTCGAAGCCGGCCGCCGCGAGTTCGCCGCGAATCCGATCGATGTCGAAGTATCCGTGGGGCGTGCGGCGAAAGAATTCGAGCGGCTCGTCCGGTGCCGCCGCGCACAGCGCCTCGGTGACGATCAGGGTCACCACATTGGTCTCGAGCCGGTCCCAGACGTTGAAGACGAACACGCCGCCCGGGCGCAACACTCGCAGGGTCTCGGCGTATCCGCCGACCTTGTCGGGCAGGAACATCGCGCCGAACTGGCATGCCACCAGGTCGAACGAGCATTCGGCGAACGGCAGGTCTCGGGCGTCGGCGACCTGCCACCGCACTCGATCCGATGCCGTGCGGTTCGCGGCGGTCGTCAACATGGGTTCGTTCAGGTCGGTCGCCACGATGTCGCGACCGTCGAGCCGGGCGAGCGCTCTGGTCAGCACCCCGGTCCCCGCCGCGGTTTCGAGGATGTCGACCGCGTCCGTCGCGGCCACCGCCTGCGCGAGCAACCGGGCGGGTTCGGCGAAGATCATCGGAACCAGCAGCGTGTCGTAGATCTGCGGGATCGATCCGGTGAAGGACGTGTCCCCGCCTTCGGCCGGTGCGCCCGGCCCCGGATCACCACTCACGGCAGGTGATGCTACGCGCGCCCTGCGGCTGCCGGGCGAGATCGCCGCAGCGCTGGGCGGTTTCGCCGCGCGGCGATCACATGGCGCGCGCGTACGCGAGGGCCTCGGGCGTCTGCTCGAAGATCTGCGTCTCGCCGCCCGCGGGCAGGGCGCCGAGCGCCGCGAGCCGACGGCGATGCTCGTCGCGCAAGCCCGACATCAGGACCGTGATGTTGCGGTGCTGCAGTTTCGCGATGGCGTCCTTGAGGACCAGTGCGCCGGTCGTGTCGAGGGCGGTGACATGCGCCATGCGAAGGACCACCACATGGACGTCGGCGACCTCGGTCAGCTCCAGCAGGAAGCGGTGCGCGGCGGCGAAGAACAGCGGTCCGTCGATGCGGTAGGCGACGATACGGTCGTGCAACAGGCGGTGTTCCTCGCTGAGGTGGTCGCTCTCGTCGAGCGGAACCTGTTGCAGCCGAGCTTCTTTCGCCACCGAACGCAGCGCCAGGACGATCGCGATCGCGACGCCGACACCGACCGCGGTCACCAGGTCCATGGCGACCGTGACCAGGAACGTCGCGGCCATGATGAGTGCGTCGCCGCGTGAGGCACGCGCGATGGCGGTCAGCGACGCGGTTTCCACCATGCGGACCGTCGTGGCCAGCAGCACCCCGGCCAGCGCCGCGACCGGGATATCGGCGACGAGCGGTGCGGCGAGGTAGATGATGGCGGCGAGCACCACCGCGTGGGTCAGCGCGGCCAGGCGTGTGCGTGCCCCGGAGCGCACATTGACGGCCGTGCGGGCGATCGCACCGGTAGCCGGCACGCCGCCGAACAGCGGTGCGGCGATATTGGCCAACCCCTGCCCGAACAGTTCGCGATCGGGATCGTGGCGGGTGCCGACGGCCATGGCATCCGCGGCGGTCGCCGCCAGCAGCGATTCGAGGGCGCCCAGCGCAGCGACCGCCAGCGCGGGCGCCACCAGCGATCCGAGGCTGCCCCAGTCGAGGAAGTTCAGTGTGGGAGCACTGAGTCCCGACGGGAGGGCGCCGATGGCCGCGGTGGGGATGTCGAAGAGCGCGACCACGACGGTCGCGCCGGCCACGGCCAGCAGCGCGAAGGGCAGCTTCGGCAGGAACCGCCCGCCGACGAGCATCACCGCGGCCACCGCGACGGCGATCACGACCGGCGCGAGATGGGGTTGCGAAATATATTGGCGCACAGCGTCATAGGCCGACTGCCATACCTTGTCCCCGTGCGCGTGCGCGATGCCGAGAGCGTTGGGGAACTGCTGCAAGGCGATCACCACGGCGATGCCGGCGGTGAAGCCCTCGATCACCGGGGCCGGCATGTATCGCACCGCACGCCCGGCCCCGGCGACCGCGAGCGCCACCAGCACGATGCCGGCCATCAGGCCCACGGCCAGCACCCCGCCCCCGCCGTGCTGGTGGACGATCGGAACCAGCACGACGGTCATCGCGCCGGTCGGCCCCGACACCTGGAAACGGGAGCCGCCGAATATCGCGGCCACGATGCCCGCGACGACCGCGGTGGCCAGTCCGGCCGCGGCGCCGAGTCCGGAGCTGATGCCGAATCCCAGTGCCAGCGGCAACGCCACCAGGGCGACGATCAGGCCCGACAGCAGATCCGGGCCCGGGGTGCGGAGGGCCGGACGCCAATCCGACCAGCGGGGGAGCAGTGCTGCGATGTTCACAACCGGGCTGCCAGACGCAGTTTCAGCGCGGCGAGTTGTTCCCGCAACACGTCGGGCAGGCGATTGCCGCCGATGGTGGCGTACCAGTGGTCGATGTCGGCCACCTCGGCCACCCACTCGTCGATGTCGACCGCGAGCGATGCCGCCGTCCGGGCCCGCTGCCCGTCGTCGAGGCCGGTGAGATCGAGGGCCTCGACCGCCGGCACGTAGCCGATCGGCGTCTCGACCGCCTCGGCGGTGCCGTCGAGACGCTCCAGCGCCCACTGCAGCACGCGCACGTTGTCGCCGAAGCCGGGCCACAGGAATTCGCCTTCCGGACCTCGTCGGAACCAGTTGACCTGGAAGATCTTCGGCAGTTTCGCCGGGTCGGCGGCGGCACCCAGCCGGAGCCAGTGGGCGAAGTAGTCACCGACGTGATAGCCGAGGAACGGCAGCATCGCCATCGGATCGCGCCGTACGACGCCGACCGTCCCGGCCGCGGCGGCGGTGGTTTCCGACGACAGCACCGAGGCGGTGAACACCCCATGGGCCCAGTCGAAGGACTCGGCGACCAGCGGGACAGTGGTGGCGCGACGGCCGCCGAAGAAGATCGCCGAAATCGGCACGCCGGCCGGATCGTCCCATTCCGGAGCGACCGAGGGACACTGTCGAATCGGTGTGCAGTACCGCGAATTCGGATGCGCGGCAGGCGTTCCCGAGTCGGACGTCCAGTTCTCGCCGTGCCAGTCGACGAGATGGGCGGGCGGTTCGGCGGTCAATCCCTCCCACCACACGTCCCCGTCGGCGGTGCGGGCGGTGTTGGTGAAGATCGAATTGCCCTTCGCGATGGTGGCGATCGCGTTGGGATTGGTCGTGGCGCCGGTGCCGGGGGCGACACCGAAGAATCCGGCCTCGGGATTGACCGCGTAGAGCCGGCCGTCGGCGCCGAAGCGCAGCCACGCGATATCGTCACCGACCGTCTCGGCGGTCCAGCCGTCGAGTGCGGGTTCGAGCATGGCCAGGTTCGTCTTGCCGCACGACGACGGGAACGCCGCGGCGACGTAGTGCGTCTTCCCCTGCGGGGAGGTGAGTTTCAGGATCAGCATGTGCTCGGCCAGCCACCCTTCGTCCCGGCCGAGTACCGAGGCGATGCGCAGTGCGAAACACTTCTTGCCCAGCAGCGCGTTGCCGCCGTAGCCGGATCCGTAACTCCAGATCTCGCGGCGCTCGGGAAAGTGCGAGATGTATTTGGTGGTATCGCACGGCCACGCCGCATCCGGCTCGCCGACGCCCAGCGGTGCGCCGACCGAATGCAGGCATTTGACGAATTCCGTTCCGGTCGTGAGCTTTTCCCAGACGGCGTCGCCGGACCGCGTCATGATCTGCATCGACACCGCGACATATTCCGAATCGGTGATCTGCACACCGAATTTCGGGTCCTGCGCATCGAGCGGCCCCATGCAGAACGCGATGACATACATCGTCCGGCCGGCCATCGCGCCGCGATAGTGCTCGGTCATCACCGTGCGCATATCCACCGGGTCGACCCAGTTGTTGGTCGGACCGGCGTCGGTCTCGCGCTCGGAGCAGATGAACGTGCGATCCTCCACCCGCGCCACGTCGTCGGGATCGGAGACACACCAGAACGAGTTCGGCTTACCGGTCAGTGGAACGAACGTTCGCTTGTCGACCAATCGTGCGGTCAGCCGATCCCACTCCGCCCGGGAGCCGTCGCACAGGACGATGTGCTCGGGGGCCGTCAGCTCGGCGACCTCGGCGATCCACGCCAGAACGCTCTCGTGGGCCACCGGAACCTCGTCGAGCTGTGCGATGACACGTGAACTGTCGGACACGAGACCTGCCTCCTTGATAAAGCTGCAATGTAGTTAGTTTAGAAAACCTGCAAACAGTGGTCGCATTCGGGCCCCCCGCTCCACTGGTTCCGGCGCCCTGTGCCCGGATCGTCAGGCGAGCTCTTCCAGCGCCTCCGCTTGGCCCGCGACCACGCCGGTCAAGATCGCCCGCGCCACCGCCAGCAATTCGGCCACCTGCGGGGAGGTGAGCTCGTAGGTCACCGACAGTCCCTCCCGCCGGGCCACGACCAGCCCGGCTCGGCGCAGAATCGCGAGCTGCTGGGACAGATTCGCCGGCTCGATGCCGATCTCGGCCAGCATCTCGGAGACCGCCTGTTCGCGCTCGCTGAGCAGTTCGAGAACGCGAATCCGGATCGGATGCCCCAGTGTTTTGAAGAACTCCGCTTTCATCTGATAGAGGGGTCTGCTCAGTCCGGGCACGCAATCACTCCTTTTGGTTCGCGGCCCCACGGCCTGCCCCGTCGCTCTTGATTGCAGAGTTTAGCAAACAGGAAAAGTGCCGAGCTGTTCGCCGCCGATCAGTCGGCCAGCCGCCACGGCGGATTGCGCCTGTTGCCGGCGGCGTGGAACAGGCACAGCCGGTGGCCGTCGGGGTCACGTAACCGGGCTTCGCGCCACAGCCAGGGCATATCGGCGGGTGACTGCTCGAATGCGATGCCGGCATCGGACAGGCGCCGGTACTCGCCGTCGAGGTCGTCGGTCTCGAAATAGACGGTGACTTCCTCGCCACCCGGTACGGCGTCGACGCGGTCGACCGAGAAGGTGCTCTCACCCGCGGGGCATTCGAATCGCAGATAGTGCTCGGTCTTGACGATCAGGCGCAGACCGAGCAGCAGATAGAAGTGCTCGGCTCGATCGAGGTCCGTGCTGCCGACGGTGACCTGGTTCAGACGCATACCGTCCAGTGTCACCGTCGCGGTGCCGGATCGGTAAGCCACCCTCGGGTGGGAGCGCGGCGGCAACGTTTCCGGCCAGGCGCGAAAGTGGTTGTTCTTCCGCGGTTCTGGCTGGCACCGGCGCGGACGCTCGGTGACGGGTGTTCGAATGTCCAACTGCCGTCTATCCGTTTCCGTGGAGTAGGACGAAACCCGTGCCGACGAGGGCAGATAGAAGACGTTAATTCCCGGACCTCTCGGGTATGACGAAAAGCGCAGTCCGCAACTGTTACCGAAAGGAGGAACCCGATGATTATCGGTGATTTGTCTCAGATCGTGAACATGGTCGTGGGCTGGTTCGGCCAGATGCGCGGCGTGATCGGCATCTGACCCCGGTCCCTCACCCACCCGCCGAACCGCATGGGATGCGGTTGGGCGGGTGGTGGTCTGTCGAGATCCGAAAACCCACCAGCACAAGCCGTTTCGGACGCGGCGACCTTTTCCGGAGCGTCTTCGGCGCCTCACAGGTGGGCGGCGGCGAAGTCCGCAGCCTCATCCGCTGTGGCGGTGTAGCTGGTCCGGTGCACTTTCCAGCTCGTGCCATGGGGATCGCACACCGGGTCGTTCGCGGTGCAGGTGTCGTGAGTGCGGTCCGCATAGGGGCCGGTGACGCTGTGACCGATACCGCGAATCGGGTTGCCGAACAACAGGATCGCCGCGATCTTCGGCGCCACCGACGCGGGAAGGGTGGCCACGATCGGCCCGCCGACCTTCGCGCCCACGCTGCTGATGCCGATCGAATCGTCGACCACGTTCGCGGTTGTGAGTAACCGACCAGGGCGAAGCGCTGGTTCGGGCAGGCCTTCGCCGCGTCGGTCACATGTGTCACCAGGTCGCGATTGCGGCCCGGCGTCCACGTCCGGTCCTGCCACTGGCCACGCTGCGAGACGGCGACGAACCGGTCCTCCTAGCGGCCGGCTATCGTGCGCGCTCGCGCGACGATCGCCGACTCCCGCATTTCCCGGCCGTCGGCGGCGTGGAAGGCGACCACCGGAGACGAATACTCACGATCGTTTCGGTGCCATCGCTGTCGGGAACCGTCCGGTGACTGCGCTCGACGTCGACGATCCGCCCCGCTACCACGACCCCGCCCCGAGCGAAGCACAGACCGAATCGAGCCGCCTTGGCGCTCAGAGGCAGACCACTCAACCCACCCCAGAGAAAGACCATGGCGACGAACCAGTAGCCCATGGCAGCCCCCCGCGATGCTCGTGGAACGAACTTCCAGACTGCCACACGGCGACTTCGGAAGAGCGGCAGATTGTTTCGACTCTTCACTCTGCCGGCGCATCGGCGAATAGTGACCCTGCCGCCGCTGACTTGTAGCCGCCGTCCGCCTCGGCTGGCGCCGGAGAGACGAGCCGCTTCAGGGACCGCGCACCGCCCGCGCCCGGGGGCGGGATTGCCCACAAGCAGCCGATTTGCTCCAACAAGGGGGTAGTGAGGTAATCTCTTCGAGCACCCGCAAGCGGGAGCAACGGGCTGTGGCGCAGCTTGGTAGCGCACTTGACTGGGGGTCAAGTGGTCGCAGGTTCAAATCCTGTCAGCCCGACAACGAAAATCCCCTCCGACCAGCGTCGGAGGGGATTTTTCATCGACCGGGATGCGCCCGGAATTCGATCCGATCTCACAGAAATCTCACGTTTTCGGGCCGTCGCCGCGCGCCCACCGCTCGAGGACTGCCCGGTTGTCGGGGGCTGTCTCGGGGATGTCGATGTAGTGGGCTTTGGCCACGGCTTCGGTGTTGCCGAGCTGTCGCGCGGCCCGCTCGGGGTCACCGTAGGCGTTGTCGATTACCGTGGCGACCACTCGGCGGAAGGTCCGTGGCGTCACCCAGGCGTAGTTCTCGCCCCGTGCGGCCCGCCACACCCGCCCGAAGTTATTGGGGTTGCGCAACGAACCATTGCGCGCCGGGAACAGCACCCCGTGTGGGTTCGGCTGACCGGTGATCTCGAGGTCTTTCATCGCCTCCCGGCACGCTTGCACCGCATGCTCGGGTAGCAGCATCCTGCGCCAGCCGTGCACCGACTTGGGGAAGGGCTTGCGCGCCCATCCGCCCGTGCCCGGCCCCTTCACTTCGACCAGTGTTCCGGTGACATCGAGGTAGGGAGTGTCGGCGTCGAGATTGATGTCGTCCAGGCGGACGGCGAAGACCTCGTGCGGTCGCAGGCCGGTGCCGCAGATCAGGTCCACCACCCACACCACCGACCAGTCGCGCGGCGGACCGCAGGTGTATGCGGGGGTGCCGGGAATCTCCTCGCCGCGGGCCCATGCCCGCACCTGTTCCCGGAAGGCGGGTAACGCGTCGGGGTCGGCGACCTTTCCGCGGGCGCGAGTGCCGCGCCGTGTGAACGCGCTCACGCCGTCGACCGGGTTGGTGTCGATGGCGCCGTGACGCACTGCGATCTGCATCATCGCACGGAGAATGATCTTGTGCTGCTTGGCTTTGCGCCGCTTGCCCAATCCGACCAGGTGCTTGAGATGGCGATCCAGCTCGCCGGTCGTGGCCTGCCATACCTGCAGATTTCCCACGGAATTCTCGATCTTGATCGTCCTGGGGTCCGCGCGTTTGTCGGTCGACACATAGATCTCGCGCCGATAGTCCTCCACGTTGCCCTCGGTATAGGCCTCGTCGGCCTCGAGGTCCGAAAGGAGTTCGGCGGCAAGCTCGATCAGCTTGGTACTGCGAGTGATGCGCCGGTATCCCAGCTGCTCTCGATAGTCGCGCATCGCCTCCGCGAGCCGGTTGCTCGCGTCGTCGGAGCTGCGCCCGATCCGCTCGATCTGAGTCGGGCCGCTGGCACCGTAGAAGCGAACCGTCGTGCGCCACCGACCGTTCTTCTGCTTCTTCGGTTTCGTCGGAACACCGAAAGTGCCCACCGGTCTCGGTAACCGGCCTCCCATATCGCCTCCCTTGAAACATTGAGTGGTCCCAACCCCGCGCCGACGAGACCGTGGACGCTCGTCCCGCCGGCCCGAACGCCTGCGCGAGTCGTCCTGAGCGCTACCGGTCCATGGCGTGGCGTCGCTGCCGAATTCACCCGCCGAAGCGTGGCCATCGCACCGCCGCCCTACAAGGCGTGAATAGTCGCTGGAAATTAGCCAACGGTCCGTCGTGTGGGCAGGGACGAGAAAGATGCCGTTGCTTCCGGTTGGACGGTGCATGCCAGGTGCTGCGTCGCTTCTTGCCGACCAGCAACAGCCGCAACGTATTTCATCGAAATGAATCGGATGGATGCATAGGCAAATTGAGATCGGGATTCAGCCAGGAGACGCACTGCGCGTACTAGTCCAACGGTCGGCGCTGGCCGCCGCCGTCGTCGACCTTGCTCTGCTCCCAGGCCAGCAGATCCGACAGGCGGTACCGTCTGTAGCGGCCCATGCGTGCAAAGCGTGGGCCACGTTGAGCGGCCGCCCAGCTGGCTAATGTCTTCTTCGGTATCTTCAGGCGCTCGGCGACCTCATCGGTGCTGAGCCACACTTCGTCATCTTCCATGGTCGCCTCTGCGGAAATCGCTCAGCCGGAGCGCCGTTGCGGCAAGCAAGAACAGGAAAGAGGGGAGGATGACGATCGTTGGCAGAAAAGGGAGTAAGTGCTCGTGGCGCCGGCACCGGCCCCAATGAGGATTCATGAAGCTGCCGGTGGACGGCGGCCCCTCACCGCGAGGTCGGTGGCTAGCAACTTTCGGGATCGAACTGCGGCACATGCGGAAGCATGCGTGATTCTCGGCGCAGCCGTCCCAACGGAGATGTCGGCGTCGCAACATGGTGAGGCCTCGATTCGGTTCGTATCGAGTCCCTCGCGTGGCGCCAGACGAAGTAAAGACTTCCAGCTCTGCAGTCAGAAGGGAAGCGGTATCCCGAATCGAGAACTACTTCTTGGCCGGATCTCAGGTGTCGGCGGCGTTCGGCGACCGGCGACCCAAATTCGGGAACGAGGCGTGGCTCACGAGAAACCCTGAAAAGCGCCATGTCGCTGGGATGCATCGCAGCCACGCTCCCGGTCTCGCCCGATGGACCCGACTGAGTCGGCCACCGGCGCGGCGCCCGACCAGTGGTGTATCACTCGGGTGATGTGCTGGGCTGGGCCGAGTAGGTCTAACTTGCCTGGTGATATGCCTCGATGATGTCGGCCTGGATCCGCCCGCGGCTGGAAACGTTGTAGCCGTTGTTCTTTGCCCATTCACGGATCGCGCCGGTTTGCTGCTTGTCGGCTGCGGTACGCGTCGTGGGCTTGGTCTTGGCGCGGGAAATCCGGCCGACCTTGCGAGCCGCGGCAGTCCACTCCTTCAACGCGCCACGCAATTTGCGCGCATTCTTGTTCGACAGATCGATCTCGTACTCGGCACCATCGATGCTGAACGAGACCGTCTCTTCGGCTTTCGACTTGCCGTCGAAGTCGTCGATCAGTTCGACGATTGTCGCTTCCGCCTGAAGACTGACCCTCTGATTCCGGGTGAATGCTGACCCACCCCGTGAACGATCATGAGGTGCTG
>NZ_LZMK01000141.1:0-4003 GCF_001665865.1 Nocardia sp. 852002-20019_SCH5090214
GGTGAGAGGGGTGGGGCTTATTCTTGAGGTATCCGCGGGGTGGTGGAGGCGGTTATGGACCACGTACGCATTCTTCGGACCGTGCTCGGGGTGACGGTCGGGTATGTGATCGTGCTCGGGGTCTGGCTGGGGTGGGTGCATCAGCACACGCCGCCGGGGACCGAGCCGTATCAGATCATGGCGATGGTGGGGGCGTTCGGATCGTGTGTGGGGATCGGAATGTTGCTGGCGCAGCGGCCGTCGCGGTCGGATCGGCGGTTGTTGCGGCACGGGCTGGAGGGGTGGGCGACCATCGAGGGGGTGCATCCGCTGCAGTACACCGATCACCACACGGAACTGACCGAACTCGATCTGGAGCTGACCGTTCCCGGTTCGGAAACCTATCGGGGCACGGTCGTTTTCGACGTCGCACCGATCGACCGGCCGAGAATGCATGTGGGTGAGACGATTTCGATCCGAGTGGATCCGGCCGACCGCGATCGGATCATGCTCTGCCTGTGAGCAGCCGCCCGCGCGGTCGCGCGATGGCGGTGGGTTCAGTCGAAGTGGGTCGGCGCCGTCAGCATATACTGCGCACCGGCATAGGTCGCGAGGATGACGGCCTCGCTCGCGCGGCGCGACCGTGTCGTCCGAGCGAAGAGGCGACGCAGCACGATCATGCCGTCGGAGAGTGTGAACAACAGCGCACCCAGAGCCAGGCGGCTGCGCGGGTCGCTTTCCGGAACCACGGTCCCCGCAACGACTTTCGCGCCGGGAGCCAGGGCCGGATCGGAGGCGAGAGTCGCCGCCGTGCCCAGTGTCGCACCGTAGGCGGTCAGCGGCGCGGCGATGCGGGGCGCGCGCGCCCGCAACAGCATGGCGGCGCCCAGCCACGCGAAAACCCGGGGCGCCGCGACCATCGGCTGCGGCCGCGCACCGCGCCGCCACCACAGCGCCGAGTATCCGCACTGCATGACCGCGAAGGCCGAAGCGCCCGCGACCAGACGGCGGTCGTCGTCGGGATCTATCAGGAGTACGTCGCCGACGGTGGCCGCCGCCAGCGACCCGAGCAGAAGAGCCCGATCGGACTGCGGCGATCCCCGGTCACCCGTCGGGCGAGCAGGCTCGGCATCGCCATGGCCGGCCGCCTCGGAGGCATGCTCGCCCCCTCGCCGGTCCGCCTCACCAGCGGAGATTTCACCAGCGCTCGACGCGCGGCCGGCCTGGATCGCATCGGCCGCCAGCAGGGGCATGAGCAGCGGCTTCGTCGCCCACTGCCACCGGTCCCGCCCGGTGGCCGCGCCGAGGACGGTGATCAGCGCGGCACCCACGTACGCAGCACGGAACGGTCGCGCCATTCGGAATCTCCTCATCAATCCACGACGACGGTGGACCGGTGCGACGGTCGCGGCCGGTCAGAAACTGGGTTCGATCGGCTTGGGCGGGAGGGTGACCACCTGCCCGGCATAGCTCAGCCCGGCGCCGAAGCCGAGCAGCAGGGCCAGCTGTCCGCCCTTGGCCTTACCGGTCACCAGCATCTCCTCCATGGCCAGCGGGATGGACGCGGCGGAAGTGTTGCCGGTGTTCTCGATGTCGTTGGCCATCGGGATGTCGTCGGCGAGGCCGAGATTCTTCTTCATCAGCTCGTTGATGCGCGCGTTGGCCTGATGCGGCACGAAGACCTCGATATCCTCCTTGGCCACGCCCGACACCTCCAGTGCGGTCGACAGGGCGCGGGGCAGAGTGACTGCGGCCCAACGGAATACGCGCGGCCCCTCCATCCGCAGCGCCATCCGGCCCACCGGCTCCACCTCGGGATCGGTGCCCTGCAGTCGCTCCGCCCGGTCCATGTAGTCGAAGAAGTTGACGTCCTGGGAGATCGCCTCGGCGCTCTCCCCGTCGCTGCCCCACACCGTCGGGGAGATGCCGTTGACGTCGCTGGGGCCGACCACGACCGCACCGGCGCCGTCGCCGAAGATCATGGCGGTGCCGCGGTCGGTCGGGTCCAGGCCGACCGTCATGGTTTCCGCGCCGATCACCAGCACGTATTCGGCGGAACCGGCCCGGATCAGATCGGCCGCCACACCGAGGGCATAGCCGAATCCGCCGCAACCGGAAGTGAGGTCGAAGGCCGGGATGCCGTTCATCCCGAGATCGAAGGCCACCGAGGGCGCGCCGTGCGGGGTGAGCTTGAGCCAGCTGGAGGTAGCCAGAATCAGCGCGCTGATCTTGCTGCGATCGATACCGCTGTTGATGACGGCCCGCTCCCCGGCGGCCGCCGACATGGAGCGCAGGGTCTCGTCACCGCTGATCCAGCGACGATTGCGGATGCCGGTGCGCTCGAAGATCCACTCCGGGGTGGAATCGAGAACCTCGCAGACGTCGGCGTTGCTGACGACACGCTTCGGCCGGTATGCCCCGATGCCGAGCATCGCAACATTCTTGCGACCCTCGTTGATTGCAATGCTCACCACAGGAGACTCACTCGACCCTTCACGCTGTCGTACATAAGACCAGCGTCCAGGCTAACCCAGGCCCAAATATCACCCCAGAGCCAGATCCTTCAGGCCCAGAATGGAGCGGTACTCCAGTCCCTCCTCGGCAATCACCTGGTCGGCGCCGGTCTCGCGATCGACCACGGTGGCGACGCCGACCACGGTCGCACCGGCCTCGCGCAGTGCCCGGACGGCGGTCAGCGGCGAATTGCCGGTGGTCGTGGTGTCCTCGACGACCAGCACACGCTTACCGGAGATTTCCGGCCCCTCGATCTGGCGCTGCATGCCGTGCGTCTTGGCGGCCTTGCGCACCACGAACGCGTTCAGCGGGCGGCCGGGGGCGTGCAGCATCGCCAGCGCCACCGGATCCGCGCCCATGGTGAGCCCGCCGACGGCGTCGAATTCCCAGTCCGACACCAGCTCTCGCAGCAGGGTGCCGATCAGCGGCGCCGCCTGATGATGCAGGGTCGCCCGGCGCAGATCGACGTAGTAGTCGGCCTCCTTACCGGAGGACAGGGTCACCCGGCCGTGCACGACGGCGAGCTCCCGGACCAGCTCGGCCAATCTGTCGCGGTCGGTGGTGGATTCGATCATGTGGGTTTATGTCCTTCCCCGTGCGTTGAACATGCCTCGGTTGAGCCGGGTCACCAGATTCCGCGGGATCAGCCCGGCGACGGTGGTGAGCACCTTGTACTGCACCCCGGGCACACTGATCACCCGGTCCTTCTCCAAATCCTGCAGCGAACCGGACACCACCTGATCGACGTCGAGCCACATCGGCTTCGGTAGCGACGACATCTCGATTCCGGCACGCTCGTGAAATTCCGTGTGCACGAATCCCGGGCACAGCGCCTGCACCCGGACCCCGGTCCCGGCCAGTCCGCCGGCCAGGCCCTCGGTCAAGGATATGACGTAGGCCTTGGAGGCCGAATAGGTCGAGCCGCGGCCCGGTACCAGCCCGGCCACACTGGCGACATTGACCACCGAACCCTTGGCGGCGGCGATCATCGGCGGCAGTGCGGCACGCGTCAATTGCAGCACCGCGGTGACATTGACATCCAGTTGGGCCTGCAATTCCCGCGGATCCACGGTCCAGAACTCACCCGAGATACCGAATCCGGCATTGTTGACCAGGAAGTCCACGCCCTCGCCGAGCCGTTCGGCGACGGTGTTTCGGTCCTGCTCGCGCGCCAGATCCGCGGCCAGGATCTCGCTGCGGGTATCGAAGCGGTGCTGCAATTCCGCGGCGAGGGCGGTCAAGCGTTGCTCGTCGCGCGCCACCAGCACCAGGTCGTAGCCGAGGGAAGCCAGGCGGGTGGCGTAGCCCTGGCCGATACCGGAGGTCGGTCCGGTCACCAGGGCGACCGGACGGGTGGCACCGGGGAGGCGTGCGGCGCCCGGATCTGCGGGGCTATCGGTCATGGGTCGTCAACCACCTAGTGTCGGGCGGATAATTCCGGTGCCCGGACACCGGTTCGCGAACCGGACCGGTCACCGCGGTGCGGGGCCCTGATAGGGACGGCATCTGC
>NZ_LZMK01000142.1:0-557 GCF_001665865.1 Nocardia sp. 852002-20019_SCH5090214
ACGCGGGTGTAGACCGCGTGCTGCTCGAGGTAGGCCCGGGCATCGTCGATCGCGGCGTAGTGGGCGGCCTCGATCTTCTCGGCGATCTCACGCGGCGCCAGCGCCCACAACGCCGACACACTCTTGACCGGTGAGAAGGTCAGGTCGAACCCGGCCACCGCCTTGGTATTCGGCCGGGAAGCGCGCGCGATCCAGCCCGACAGCTCCCGATCATCGGCCGGGGGGCGCCCGAATTCCTCGGCGAACATGGTCAGAGCGACGTCGGTGCGGATCTGTTCACGCACCTCCGGGGGGATCTTGGCGTACTCGATGAGGCCTTGGGCACGGTTGTATTCGGCGTAGGCGCGGGCGCATTCGAATCGGTAGCCGGCCTCGTCGACCACATACCGGTTGTGGGGGCGGCCGAGCTGGGCCATCTTCGCGCCGTAGAGGCGGGCCACCCGCGGCGAGACACCATCGGCCATCTGCTCGGCTGCCAGCTGCGCGACGATCGCGTCCGCGTTCGGATGCATCCCGCGCCCGAACAAGGCCCGCATCTGGGATTCGGTGACGATGTC
>NZ_LZMK01000143.1:0-883 GCF_001665865.1 Nocardia sp. 852002-20019_SCH5090214
ACGGTGTCCAGACCGCTCTTGAGGCGGGCCTGATAGTCCAGCAGCAAGGTGTCGACCCGGTATTTGGCCTCTTCCCCCAGATCGACCACCGGCTTGCCGATTCGGCGCAACTCCTCGGCTGCCGCCGGGGTGACGGGCACCCAGTCGGTGTCGTTCACACTCATCGGCTGGGCGGAGGCCTCACCGAGGTAGATGGCCACGAACCGGGCCCGCGCGCGCACCTCGTCACCGAGACCGGCGGCTTTCATCTTCTTCGTCAGCGCCGTGAGACGGTCCGGGGTGGGATTGGTGCGCCACTGTTCGATCTGGGCGTACAGCTCCGCCTTGGCCGACTCGTCGATGTCCTCGGCGGCGATCATCGCGACCATGCGGTCTTGGGCGGTGGCCAGACGGTCTTGGGTGGCGCGTTCCTGCTCGACGGCGGCCATCTTCGCCGCCAGCTGCGGGGTTACCTCGGCATCGATGGTGACGTGCCCGCCGTCGAGGTCGACGTGCACACCCCAGCGCTGCCGGATGTGCCCGGCCAGTTCCACCGACGCGCGGCGGGCAGCCTCGGAGTCTTCCGACCAGGTCACCGCCTCACGTAGCGCGGCGGCGATTTCGTTGCGCGAGAGCCGATCCCAACCCTTCCGGCGCAGCGCTTCCAGACCTTTCTCGGCCGCCTTGCGCTCGGCGGCGACCTGGGCGGCGTGCTCGCGGCGGGCCTTCTCCTCCCGCATCTGCATGGCCTCGATGGCGGCGCGGCGGGCGGTGATGCCGGCCGTGGCTCGGTTCATCACCTCCTGCATCAGTGCCCGCAGCATCACCGCGAACTGGCTGCCGATCCGGTCGAGGGTTTCGTCGTGGTGCTGCTGGACGGGGGTGTGCAGGCCGGACAGGTTGG
>NZ_LZMK01000144.1:0-10032 GCF_001665865.1 Nocardia sp. 852002-20019_SCH5090214
AGTCACCATCTTCCGGGTCGACAATCCGCACACCAAACCGGCCGACTTCTGGGAATGGCTCATCGCGCAGGTGCGCCGGACCGATCCCGACGTGATCTTCCTGTCCGAGGCATTCACCCGCCCGGCCCGGCTCTACGGTCTGGCGCGGCGCGGATTCTCCCAGTCCTATACCTATTTCACCTGGCGCACCGGCGCCTACGAACTGGCCGAATTCGGTCGCGAACTCGCCGCCAAGGCCGACGAGGCCCGGCCCAATCTGTTCGTCAACACTCCCGACATTCTGCACGAGAGCCTCCAACACGGCGGTCCGGGCATGTTCGCCGTGCGCGCCGTGCTGGCGGCGACGCTGGGTCCGAGCTGGGGTATGTATTCCGGCTTCGAACTTTTCGAGCACCAGGCGGTGCGTCCGGGCAGCGAGGAATATCTCGATTCCGAGAAGTACCAGTTGCGCCCGCGACGATTCGCCGAGGCCGCGGCCCGCGGCGAGTCGCTGGAACCGTTGATCACCCGGCTGAACGAGATTCGCCGAGCCCATCCCGCGCTACAACAATTGCGCTGCATCGCCTTTCACCACGTCGACAACGAGGCACTGCTGGCGTACTCGAAGATCGACCCGAGCTCCGGAGACGCGGTGCTGGTCGTGGTCAACCTCAACCCGTTCGGCGCCGAGGACGGGATGATCTCGCTCGACATGCCGGCCATCGGACGCGAATGGCACGACCGGCCGACGGTCCACGACGAGATCAGCGGCGAGGAATACCACTGGGCGCAAACCAATTACGTGCGACTCGACCCCGTGCGCGCGCCCGCTCACATCCTCGCCCTCCCGGCGGTCTCCGCGGCCGCGCGCACCGAATCGGCCTACCGCAGGACCTTCCGGTGACGGCAGGCCGGACCACGGCACGGCGGCCGCGCCGATGAATCGGCGCGATCTGATGTTGCTGGCCGCCGGTACCCACACCGACCCGCACACGGTCCTCGGCGCGCATCCGCATCCGGACGGTACGGTGATCAGAACCCTTCGCCCCCATGCCGATTCGGTGTCGGCGCGCATCGGCGGCGTCGACCATCCGCTGCGCCCCATCGGCCACGGGGTCTTCGAGGGCGTGGTCGAATTTCCGGATCTGTGGGACTACCGCCTGATCGTGTCGTATCCGGGCAGCCGGACCGTGCTGACCGCCGACGGATACCGCTTCCTGCCGACCGTCGGCGAACTCGATCTGCACCTGCTCGGCGAAGGACGACATCGGCGGCTCTGGGAGGTACTCGGCGCCCATCCGCGCCGCTACACCACCCTCGACGGCGAGGTCACCGGCACGTCGTTCGCGGTATGGGCGCCGAATGCGCGCGGCGTGACCGTCTTCGGCGATTTCGACAGCTGGAGCGGAACCAGTGCACCGATGCGCCGGCTCGGATCGTCCGGGGTGTGGGAGGTGTTCGTACCCGGCGTCGCGGCGGGCACGCGCTACAAATACCGCATCCACGGCGCCGACGGACGGATCGCCGACCATGCCGATCCTCTCGCCTTCGCCGCCGAGACCCCGCCCGCGACGGCGTCGGTCGTTACGGACGCCGGCTACCGGTGGACCGATCAGGACTGGTGCGCCACCCGCGCCCGGCGCGATCCCACCCGCGAGCCGATGAGCGTCTACGAGGTTCATCTCGGCTCGTGGCGGCCCGGGCTGGACTATCGCACCGCCGCCGAACAGCTCGCGGAATACGTTCGGGCCCAGGGCTTCACCCACGTCGAACTGTTACCCGTGGCGGAACATCCCTTCGGCGGCTCCTGGGGTTATCAGGTCACCGCCTACTACGCACCGACCGCTCGCTTCGGCTCCCCCGACGATTTCCGCGCCTTCGTCGACCACCTGCACGCCCACGGGACAGGTGTCATCCTCGACTGGGTGCCCGGCCATTTCCCGCGCGACGAATGGGCCCTGGCCCGCTTCGACGGTACCGCCCTCTACGAACATCCCGATCCTCGCCGCGGCGAGCAATTGGAATGGGGCACTTACATTTTCGACTACGGCCGCAACGAGGTGCGCAACTTCCTGGTCGCCAACGCGCGGTTCTGGCTCGAGGAGTTCCATATCGACGGGCTGCGCGTCGACGCCGTCGCCTCGATGCTGTACCTGGACTATTCGCGTCCACCGGGCGGCTGGGAGCCCAATGTGCACGGCGGACGGGAGAATCTGGAGGCCGTCGCCTTCCTGCGCGAGTTGAACGCCGCCGTCCACGCCGATCATCCCGGCGTGGTGACCATTGCCGAGGAATCCACCACCTGGCCGGGCGTCACCCGGTCCACGGAGGTCGGCGGGCTGGGCTTCACCCTGAAATGGAATATGGGCTGGATGCACGACACCCTCGGCTACTTCGGACGCGATCAGGTGCATCGCAGCTGGCACCACAACGAGATCACGTTCTCGGCGGTCTACGCGTGGAGTGAGAACTATCTGCTGCCGATCAGCCACGACGAGGTGGTGCACGGCAAGGGCACGCTGTGGACCCGCATGCCCGGCGACGACTATGCCAAGGCCTGCGGTGTTCGCGCGTTGCTGGCCTATATGTGGGCGCACCCGGGCAAACAGCTGCTGTTCATGGGCCAGGAGTTCGGCCAGTTCCGGGAGTGGTCACACGATCGCGGACTGGACTGGGACGAACTCGCCAACCCCCTGCACGACGGTATCCGCGCTCTCGTCGCCGATCTCAACACCGTCTATCGCGCCCACCCCGCGCTGTGGACCCAGGACACGGCGCCCGGTGGCTACGCCTGGATCGAGGCCGACGACCACGCGCACAACCTGCTCGCCTTCCTGCGCTACGGCACCGACGGCTCGGTCATGGCCTGCGTCTTCAATTTCTCCGGCGTCGAACACCGCGACTACCGCATCGGCCTGCCGGCGTCGGGCACCTGGCGCGAAATCCTCAACACCGACGCCACCTCGTACGGCGGCAGCGGCACCGGCAACCTCGGCGCGGTATCGGCATCCGCCTGCCCCTGGCACGGCCGGCCCTATTCGGCGGAGGTCACCGTCGCCGCCAACAGCGCGATCTGGCTGACCCCGATCACCACCGCAGCATCGGCAACGGATGATGCAGCGCGCACCGCGTTGCGTTCTCGGCGGTGACGATCGGATGGGCGGCGCGCACGGTCGCCCCGGGCTCAGAACTTCCAGGGCGCCGGCAGATCCGGGACCACACACCCATAGGTGTGCTCGATCGACACCGGGGTGCCGCGAACCGTACCGTGCGCACGCAACTCCACGGGGTAGTACCGGAAACAGCGAACTCCGGAATCCGAATCGGGTAACGCCAGTTCGGCATCGGCCAGATATGCGCACGCGGCGGCGGCCTCGGGATGTGAGCCGTCGGTCGGATCGCAGGTCAACGTGACCGTGCGAGGCGAGCGATCGGGTTCGGTGCGGGTGAAGATCAATTGGGTGGCCGCATCAAGGGCCGCGGCGCTGCCCACCGGCATCAGCACTGCCGCGGCGCATGCGGCGCCGATCAGACCACGCATCGTCGCCTTCACATCGGCCTCCCGTCCCCGCGCCGACGGCGGATTCCGCCGGCGCCTGCGCCGATTATCGGTCGTCGCGGACGATCGGTCGACCACCGCGACGACCGGCGTGGCTCAGTACAGTGCCGGGCTCAGTACAACGCCGTCGCCAGCTTGCGCCGGGCCGCGACGACCACCGGATCGGCGGTGTCGAACAGCTCGAACAGTTCGACCAGGCGGGTGCGCACGCGGTTGCGGTCGTCGCCCGCGGTCCGCTTGATCAACCCGATCAGCCGATCGAAAGCGGCCTCGGGCTGCTGGTTGAACAGTTCGGCATCGGCGGCGGTGAAGGCGGCGTCGATATTGCCGGGATCGGCGTCGGCCACCGCGATCGCATCGGCCGGCAGCTCGCGGGCACGGCCGAAGAACCGCACCTGGCGCAGCGCCGCCTTGGCTTCCTCGTTGGCGGGTTCGGCGGCCAGAATCGCCTCGTAGGCTGCTTCGGCCCCGGCGATATCACCGCGATCGAGCGCTTCTTCGGCGGCGACGAACCGCGGATCCTCGGGCACGGGCGCCTGGCCTTGGTCATCACCGGCGCCGGGGAGTTTGCCCCGCACCGCGTCGACGACCGCGGCCAGCCACTGCTTGACCTGTTCCTCGGGCTGCGAGCCCTGGAAGTCGGCCAGCGGCTGCCCGGCGGCCACCGCGATCACGGTCGGAATGCCCTGTACCCCGAAGGCCTGCGCGATCCGCATATTCGGCTCGGCCTCGATGGTGGCCAGCTCCCAGCTGCCCCCGGCGCTGCCGACCAGCCGCTCGAAGAGCTTGACCAGTTCGACACTTCCCGGGCTGCGCTGCGAATACAGGACGACGACAACCGGCACCTCGAGCGATCGCCGCAGCACCTTGGTCTCGAAATCGGCCTCGGTGACGGCGTGATCGCCCGGGACGTCCGTGGCGGCCGGCTGTTTCAGAGCGGACAGATCCACCGCGCCGGACATGGCAGCGGCAGCGGCGGGCGAGGGACGACGTGCAGCAGGTCGAGTCACGACATCCAGTTTGTCACGACGCGGCGGGCGCCGGGGCCGCGGCCGGGCTCAGCTCTCCCAATTGTCCGGTCCGAATCGCCCAGCGCTCGAACCACACCGAGGAGAACGGCACCACCGACGAGACGAGACCCAGCAGGATCGTCTTACCCGGCCATTCGTATTCGCGCCACGCCAGCAGCAGGCTCACCGCGTACAACACGAAGATGAGCCCGTGCAGCATGCCGAACACCATCACCGGCCAGGTGATGGGTTCGGGCAGCCGCTTGAGCACGGAACCGAGCAGCAACAGCGCCCACGACGGCGCTTCCAGCAGTCCGAACAGACGCACCCGCTTGGCCACGGTGCTCACGTCGAAGAATTCGCCCATGGCCACCATTGTGCCCAACGACTACGCAGCGTCGTAGTAGGTGTGGGTCATGCCACAGCGCGAATCGAGGTCAGACGCGGACGATGAGCGCGTCGCCCTGGCCGCCGCCACCACACAGCGCCGCCGCACCCACACCGCCACCGCGGCGCTTCAGCTCCAGCGCAAGATGCAGCACGATCCGCGCGCCCGACATGCCCAGCGGGTGACCGATCGCGATCGCACCACCGTTGACGTTGACCTTCTCCGGATCGATCCCCAGCTTGCGGGTCGAGGCGATCCCGACCGCCGCGAAGGCCTCGTTGATCTCCACCAGATCCAGATCCGCCGGCGAGATACCTTCCTTCGCGCACGCTTTCGCGATGGCGTTGGCGGGCTGGTCCTGCAGCGTCGAATCCGGACCGGCCACCACACCCGCGGCCCCGATCTCGGCGAGCCAGCTCAACCCCAGCTCCTGGGCCTTGGCCTTGCTCATCACCACCACCGCGGCCGCACCGTCGGAAATCTGCGACGCCGACCCCGCGGTGATGGTCCCGTCCTTGGCGAAGGCCGGGCGCAGCTTGCCCAGCGACTCCACCGTCGTATCCGCGCGCACGCCCTCGTCCTCGCTCACCACGATCGGATCGCCCTTGCGCTGCGGCACCGACACCGGCACCACCTCGTCTGTGAACACACCGTTCTTCCACGCCGCGGCCGCCTTCTGATGCGAAGCGGCGGCGAACGCGTCCTGCTCGGCGCGGCCGATCCCGTCACCGGCGTTGCGGGACTCGGTCAGCGCGCCCATCGCCTGGTCGGTGAAGATGTCGTGCAGCCCGTCGTAGGCCATGTGGTCACGCAGGGTCACATCGCCGTATTTGAAGCCCTCACGGGACTTCTCCAGCATGTGCGGGGCCCGGCTCATCGACTCCTGACCACCGGCCACCACGATCTCGTACTCACCGGCGCGAATCAGCTGATCCGCCAACGCGATCGCGTTGATACCCGACAAACACACCTTGTTCAGCGTCAACGCCGGAACATCCATCGGAATACCACCGGCCACCGCGGCCTGACGCGCCGGAATCTGGCCCGCACCCGCGGTCAGCACCTGACCCATGATCACGTAGTCGACCTGCTCGGGCGCGACGCCGGCCTTTTCCAGTGCCGCCTTGATGGCGAAACCACCCAGATCCGAACCGGAGAACCCGGACAACCCACCGAGCAGCCGACCGACCGGAGTACGGGCGCCGGAGACGATGACAGAGGTGGTGGCCACGATGAACCTCGCTTCTCACATTCGGGGACGCAGCGGCGTGCCGCCCTCGTACTCGGCGACGGGCCGCTCTCGTACTCAACGGTAACCCTTCCCGTCCCGGCAGCTCCAGGTAGGTGCGCGCTACCTTCGTAGAGTGAGCACTACCGATACGTCCGCTTTCATTCCCGCCGATTACGTCATCGCCGTCGATCACGTCGGCGTCGCCGTGCCCGATCTCGATACCGCCGTGGCGTGGTATTCGGACAATCTCGGCATGGTCGAAACCCACCGTGAGGTCAACGAGGCCCAGGGCGTGCACGAGGCGATGCTGTCGCTGCCCGGTTCCGGCGACGACGCCACTGCTCTGCAGTTGCTGGCGCCACTGAACGAGGAGTCCACGATCGCCAAGTTCATCGACCGCAACGGCCCCGGATTGCAGCAACTGGCCTACCGCGTGACCGATATCGACGCGGTAGCTACTTTCCTGCGAGGCCGCGGCGTCCGTTTGCTGTACGACGCTCCCCGCGCCGGAACCGCGAACTCGCGGATCAATTTCATCCACCCCAAGGATGCTGGCGGTGTGCTCGTCGAACTAGTCGAACCGGCCGCGAATCCTACTCACTAGTACCGCAATCCGGCCACGGAAACAGTTCATAACGACATTCGCAGTCGACTCACCATGGTGGGTCGACAGGCTGTAGTTTGTGGGGCATGTCGTCCACTGAGCCCGATCGCAATCGCTTCGTCGCGTTGCCTTTCACGGTAGTACGTAAAGGCTACGACCGTGACGAAGTACGCAATTACTTCGACCGTTTCGATGCCGAGCTGAGGGTCACCGCAACAGATCGCGATGCCGCCGCCGCTCAGGCCCGTAACCTGGCCGCCCAGCTGGAGGACGCCCGCGACGAGATCGATGAGCTTCGCAAGGAAGTAGATCGCCTGTCGGTTCCGCCCACCACCGCGGAAGGCATGAGCGACCGAATCTCCCGGATGCTGCGATTGGCATCCGACGAGGCGTCCGAGGTCCGCGCACAGGCGCAGGCCGAGGCTGCCGAGATGATCTCCATCGCGGAGCAGCAGGCCACCGAGATGCGTGGCAAGTACGAATCCCTGCTGGCCGAGACCAAGGAGAAGCGCGAGGCGCTCGAGGTCGAATTCGAGCAGACGCTGTCGAACGCGCGCGCCGAGTCGGCCAAGATCGTCGAGGCCGCCCAGGCCGATGCCACCCGCATCACCAAGGAGGCCGAGGCCAAGCGCAAGGCCGCCCAGCAGGACTTCGAGGCCACGATGGCCGAGAAGCGGACCAAGCTCACCAAGGCCATGGAGGAGCTGGAGGCATCCAGCCGCTCCGACGCCGCCCAGCGCATCAAAGAGGCCACCGACGAGGCCAACCGCCTGGTCACCTCCGCCACCCAGTCCGCCGATCGCAAGATCGCGCACGCCAAGGAACTGGCCGAGGAGATGCGCGTCCTGCGCGGCCGAGTTCTGGCCCAGCTGCTGGGTATCCGCGGCCAGCTCGATTCGGTCCCGGCCATGCTGGCCGCGGTCAACCGCGAGAGCGAGCTGCTCGACGGTGCACCGGAGCAGCGTTCGCTGTCCGGTAAGCAGTCCGGTTCCGGCCGGCAGAAGGCCATCCCCGAGGTCAAGGCGGAAGACGAAGAGTCCGTCGACGAAGAGCGCGAAAGCGCCGAAGTCTCGAGCTGACAACACGCGCCACCCCCTCAGGGCGACACATTCACCACCCGTTTCGAGGCCGCTCCCGCACCGCGGGGGCGGCCTTCCCTATGCCCGCACGCAGGGCCGGGTTACGACCAGCGCCGCGTGATCGTGCGGGTATGGCGCCCGCGCCAGCAACCGGAATGCCAATGGCGACGGTCGTTTTCGCCGCCGTCGGCCGGCCACGCCACGATATGCGCTGTGCCGGGCGGGATCTCGTGATCGCAGCCCGGACATCGGTAGGTCTTCACCGCACGGGAGCCCGGGATCGTGCGCACCACGAAGGTTTCCGCGCCACCGGGCCCGTCCTCGGTGCGCCCGAAGACGTCACCGATGGGCCGCGGTTCCCGAGGGAGCCGCGACGATGTCGGACGGGGTTTCCGGCGTGGCACGAGCCGCCCTCAGAACAACCGGAATTCGGTGCTGTCGGTGCCGCGCAGGGCGTCGTAATCGAGTGTGACGCAGCGGATCCCGCGATCGGTCGCCAGGGTCCGCGCCTGCGGTTTGATCTGCTGTGCCGCGAAGACACCGGTGACCGGTGCCAGCAGCGGATCCCGGTTCAGCAATTCCAGATACCGGGTGAGCTGCTCCACCCCGTCGATCTCGCCCCGGCGTTTGATCTCCACCGCCACCGTGGCGCCGGCGGCGTCGCGGCACAGGATGTCCACGGGGCCGATGGCCGTCATGTATTCGCGGCGGATCAGCGTATAGCCGTCACCCAGCGTGCCGATGTGTTCGGCGAGCAGCTCCTGGAGATGGGCCTCGACGCCATCCTTCACGAGCCCGGGGTCCACGCCCAGTTCGTGCGCGGAGTCGTGTTCGATGTCCTCGACAGTGATCCGCAGCTCCTCACCGGCTTTGTTGGTCACCACCCAGAGCTGGGAGCCGTCGGGCATCGTCTCGACATCGGTCTCGCGCTCTTCCATCCAGCAGGGCGGGCTCATCCAGTTCAGCGGCTTGTAGGAACCGCCGTCGGAATGCACCAGCACCGAGCCGTCCGCTTTCATCATCAGCAGCCGGCGGGCCATCGGGAGATGTGCGGTGAGCCGACCCACGTAATCGACCTGGCAACGAGCAATCACAAGGCGCACCGGTCGAGTTTAGGCCCTCGCCGAGACCGCTTGCGCGCGGGGCGATCAGCCGACGAGCAAGATGTATCCGAGTACGGCCGCGATGACGAGCAGACCCGTCTCGAACCGGTTGAGCCGGTGTGCGCGGGCATGACCGCTGCGCAACAGCAGCCACCCGGTGAGCAGTCCGATCGTCAGGGCGATCAGATGCCCGACATTGGTGAAGGTGTGGCCCATGACGACGCCCGCGACGGCGACGGCACCGAGCGAGATGGCCCATGTCGGTCGCCACTTGGCGGGCAGAACCACCATCAGCGAACCGATGACCGCCAGCGCGCCGTAGCTGACCCCGACGTCCTCGGCGAGGGAGATACTCGTCGGCAGCCATTTCACGCTCACCGCCACCCACAGGCCGCCGGCGACGAGGAGTGTGGCGCCGATATGGCCGGCGATGAAGATGCGCAGCAGCGACAGGGCGCCGAATCGCCATTCCGCCAGAATGAGCAGACAGACCAGCAGCGGGATGAGCAGTGCGCCCGCGGTGCCGTCACCGATCACGAACGCACTGGAGAACAGGGTGCCGAACCGTCCGGCCAGCAGATTGTGCAGATTGGTGCTCGCATGCTGGATGACGCGGGTCTGCTGCGTATCGCTGAGTACCGACACCAGCACGGTCACCGCGATGAGCAGGGCGCCGTAGCTGTAGGTCATCGGCAGCTTGAATCGATCCCGCAGCGTGAGGGAACGGCCGGCCTGCGCGGGGCCGGACTCCAGTGCTGACTGTGTGGCCGGCTCCTGGAGTAGAACCATTTCCGATCACCTTCCGCTACCAGACCGGTACCGATTGCACCGGGTCGACACCATCCATGATCCCGATCGATCCCCCGAATGGTGTCAGGCTTACTTAGGAAAGTCCTGTGAACCCGGGGATACCCACCCGAACCGATCCCATTCGCCCGAAAATCCGCCGGGCGAGTCGCAAGTCGACTCGGCCGGCGACGCACGCATGGACCCGACCGGGTCCGTATATGGGTAAGGCCCCCAACCTGCTGGTTGGGGGCCTTACCTGAATGTATGTTCCGGCGGTGTCCTACTCTCCC
>NZ_LZMK01000145.1:0-7646 GCF_001665865.1 Nocardia sp. 852002-20019_SCH5090214
GGTGGCGGCGGCCGTGCGGGGCCGCTGGAGTTTGCTGCGAAACCGATTGTGGCCGACGGTTTTCCGCCGCCAGGCACCCGACGGCGCGAGTATTGTCGCGCGGGTACGCCGGCGGTCTCTGTGGTGGCCCGTCCTGGTGATCGCGCTCGCGGTCACGATCCGCGGAATCGGCGTCGAGCTCGGGCCCGGTGGGCGCGGCGCCTACGCCCGGACCCTGGTGTGGGTCCTGTGCGCGGTGGCGGTTCTGGTCCTCGCCCTGGAACTGGCCTGGCATGGCCGCCGCGGCTGGTGGCCCTGGCAACCGCTGATCCTGCCCTTCGGCGTGTCCGCGTTCGTCGCCGGACTGGCCCTGCGCCTGCTGGCCGAGAACCCCGACTACCGGATGCCGGTCCCGGGCGTGACCGGGCAGCGGATCTGGTTGATGGCCACGCTGATCGTGGCCTTCGTCTGGTGCTGGCTGGGGGCGCTGTTCGCGCTGTTCCGCGCCGCGATCGCCGCCATCGAAGCCGATCCCGTGCGGCGTGGCTATCTCGAGGATGCGCGCGGCGCCGCGCGAACCCGGGCCCGGCTGTTCGAACTGATGCGGCCGGTGCTGCTGATTCTGGGCCTCGTCGTCGCCGTCGCGGCGGCCCGGATTTTCGACATCATCCTGGTCGCGGTGCCGGGATCGCTGCAGTATTCGCTGGACTCGGCGACCGTGCACTGGTGGCGGCTGGTCTCGGATCCCGATGCCGATCCCGGTGTGGCCGCGGCCTATTCACTGCCGCTGGCGGTGCTGATCGGTTCGGCGGCGTGGATTCTGCAGACCGACGTGCGACGCCACCGTGTCGGCTGGATGCGCCGCCCGGCCGTCGATCCGGTCCGTACCAGGCGCACTGCGCGCGGCGTCCTGCGAGTCGTGGCGGTCTCGCTGCTCTCGCTGGGTCCGCTGCTGGCGTTGGCGGTGTTCGGCTGGGTGGGCGCCGACGGGCCCGCCTTCGCCGGAACCGGTTCGGTCTGGCAGCACCGAGAGTTGTTGCACGCCATGGCCAATACCGGCTGGGTCGCGGTGTGGGCGACGGTCCTGGTCATCGGTGCGGCCTTCCCGGTCGCCCATCAACTCGCCGCGCTGCCCGCCGATGCGCTGCGTTCGCGAATCGCGGTGGTGGTACTGGTGGTGTTCACCGTCCTTCCCGCGCAGCTCTACGTCGGGCCGATCCGGCGTGTCATCGAGCGGATGGGGTTGACCGGGACGTCGTTCTCCTCGCTGATCGTGGTGCATGCCGCGATCGGCCTGCCCATCGCGATCCTGATTCTGCGCGGCGCGCTGCTCGCGCCCTCGGACGGCCCGGCCGCCGACGCCCTGCACGGTCTCGCGAAACCGTGGGCCGTCCTGGGCCGCGTGGTGTCCACCGCCTGGCCCGCCGTCGGCGCGGTCGCGGTGCTCGAACTGATTCAGGTGTGGAACGACTTCTTCATCGGACTCATGGTCAGCGGCGCCGACGTCAGTCCGTGGTCGCTGCTGCTGTGGGGCGACGCCCGGCAGTTCCAGGAGAACGCCGCCCATCTAGCGGCCGGTGCCCTGCTGTCGACGATCCCGCCGGTGCTGCTGTTGCTGGTGACCTGGCGTCGCTTCCTGGTTCCGGGATTGACGGGCGGGATCGTGCGATGAGTGGCGGCCACTCGCACCGGCCCGAGCACGACATCGCGTCGCAGCTCATCGCCACCCCGAAATCCTCGATCTGGCAGGGCTTCCTGGGTGCGGCCTGGGTGATGTCGTCGTCGCTGCTGCTCGAGGTGGTGGCGAAACTGCTGGAAGGTTCGGTCGGGCAGAGCCGGGTGCTGAACTCGCTGGCCGGGGTGTTGCGGTGGGTGGCGGTCGCGGTGGTGGCGGCCGCCGCGCTGTACGTGCTGTGGCGCAAGACGATGGATATGCGCGAGGGTGCGCGCATCCGCAGGGAACTGGATCTCACCGCGGACCTGGTCCAGCCGCCACCGGTGGTCGAGCGGACCGTCGCGGCGCTGCCGGCCTCCGCACCGGTTGGGGCGCGGCCGCTGGATGAGGCCGATACGGCCGTCGCCGACGTCCTGCGGGCATTGCCCTTCACCGACTACGAGGCCGCTGCGCTCTACGACACGGTCACCGCGATGCTCGACAGCGCGACGGTCCTGCCGGGGGAGCAGGCGGTCCTGCGGCGTTCCACCGGCGAGGTTCTGATCCGGCTCGCCGCCCACGGCGTGATCGTCCACCACGGACACGACCGATTCGCCGTGGACACGTCCCCGAACTCGCCGGACCTCGCTGTGATCCGCCGCACACCGCAGTGGCGCGCCGCGTGGCCGGCGCTGATCCGGCACTACTCCGATCGGGCGACGCGCTGGGCGGTGGCCCTGGATTCGGACCGGCTCGGTGCCGGCGCGCATCGGTGGTTCACGGGATCGGCGGACCGACTGGCCGAGCTGGTGCGCGAATGCGACAAATGCGACCACGGCATCGAGCTCGACATCCCCGCCCTGGCCCGCATCGCCGACGCACTCGACCTCTGGTACGCCCGGATCGGGAAGCCTTCCGACGGTCCCGCGGCGCGGGCGATGGTGGCGCTGAGCGAAGCGGCGCATCCGCAGATTCACGAACTGGCCTCGATCCGCTGCGGGCTGCTGCCCGACACCGCGACACGCCGACGATGGCCGCGTCCGCTCCGGCGGCGCAGCCGCCCGCGCCGGAGCACGGGCCTGCACGCTCGCCGCGCGCACGCCGAGGCGCTGCGGGATTTCGATCGCTTACCGGGCGGGGAGTACCCGCTGCCCGAGATCGTGGCCGGATTCGAGCGCGCCTGGTGGCTGCTGCCACGGCGCGATATCGCCGCGGAGGTCTGTGCCCTGAACGACCTCGCCATCGCACATCTGTACGAAGGACGCCTGGATGCCGCGCGTGACCGGCTCGAGCTGGCCGAAACCCTGACCCGCGGCGGTCGCCATCCGTCCGGGCGGGCACACACCTTCGAAACGTTGGGCCTGCTGTGGTGGATGCGCGGCGAGCCCCGGCGCGCGATGCGCTGGTGGCTGCTGGCGCTGACCCGCTATCGCGATCTCGGTCACGAACTGGGAATCTGCCGGTGTCTGCAGCATCTGGGCAGCGCCGTCGCGGTGACACCCGAATACGGTGGTCTGCTGCTCGCGGGGCCGCTGAGCACCGGAGAGGTCCTGCGCCAGGCCTCCGGCTGGCTGGCCTACGCCGCGCGATGCCGTCCGGGCGGAACCGGCCGCGCGCCCGCCCTCGCCGGCCGCTACCGTCGGCGTGTCGCGCACGCGCTGGAGAACGCGCAGGTCGCGCCGCTGGAGACGGTGGACCGGTGGCCCGTCACCGTGTCCGAGCATTAGCGCTCCGACCGGCCCGGATAGGCGTCCGCCCGCGATCCGAGACCGCGAAACCACCGATTTCGGGCATCGTCATGCGACTGGGGTCACTATATCTCAGTGATCTCGACCACATAACGGTTATATAACTACAGTAATGTAATGCGCGTTTATCGCACTATGCGCTGCGTAAACGTGAATATCCTCCATGTCGGGTTGAGACAGTTCGGTTGTTATCGCAACGTGATGTTTCGAGATTTCTCCGTTACCGTCGTTTGCAGCTCGGAATTCCGGGCTGACGCTCGAATCGCTGAACACCGGCAACCCTGTCCCGCGGTTCGAGTTCGACCCCGACATACCTGGGGGCAGGGACCCGTAATCGTCACCATCGGGCCGGCTGGGCGCAGGCAGGGAAAACCACATGTCTCGTAACCGTAAGTTCAGCACTCGCGCACTCGGCTTCGCCGCCGTCGCCGGCGCCATCGTCGCCGTCCCCTTCGGCCTGACCGCTACCGCGTCTGCCGACGGCGGCCACGACTGGGATGCGGTGGCGCAGTGCGAGGCCAGCGGCAACTGGGGCGCCGACACCGGAAACGGTTTCTACGGCGGCCTGCAGTTCACCCAGAGCACCTGGAACGCCAACGGCGGCAGTGGCAACCCGGCCAACGCCAGCCGCGCCGAGCAGATCCGCGTCGCGGAGAACGTGCTCGCCAGCCAGGGCCCCGGCGCCTGGCCGGTGTGCGGCGCCAACCTCTAAGGTTCGCCGCCCGCGGTTCGTCCGCATACACAAGCGTGCAGACAGGCCCCTCCCGGATCTACCCGGAAGGGGCCTGTCGCGTTGTATCCGCCGGTCAGGCGCTGATCGCGGCTCCCGTCGCGAAACGGCTCTCCACCGGCGCGAGGCCGTAGTGCCCGCGCAAGGTATCGGCGGTGTACTCGGTGCGGAACAGGCCGCGTTCCTGCAGGATGGGCACTACCCGGTCGACGAAATCGGTGAGTCCGCCCGGCAGATACGGCGGCATGATGTTGAATCCGTCCGCCGCGCCGGCCTCGAACCAGGTCTGCAGTTCGTCGGCGATCTGCTCCGGGGTGCCGGCGAAGCTGCGATGTCCGCGCCCGCCGCCGAGTTTGCCGATCAGCTGCCGCACCGTCAGTCGCTCCTGTGTGGCCAACTCCTTCACCAGCGTGAACCGGGACTTGTTCCCTTCGATCTCGCTCTCCACCGGCAGCGGCGGCAGCGGCGCGTCGAGGGGATGGCCGGTCAGATCGATGCCCAGCTGCGTGGACAGCTGCCGCAACGCGTAGTCGGGGGAGATCAGATCGGTGAACTCCTGCTCCAGCGCGAGCGCCTCGGCGGGCGTATCGGCGATGTAGGGCACGAGACCGGGGAGCACCTTCAGCTCGTCGGCGCCACGGCCGTACTTCGGCAGCCGTGATTTCAGATCGCGGTAGAAACGTTGCCCGTCCTCGAGACTGCGCTGCGCGGTGAACACCGCCTCGGCGTAGCGGGCGGCGAATTCCTTTCCGCTCTCGGAAGATCCGGCCTGCACGAGCAGTGGCCGGCCCTGCGGACCGCGCGGGGAGTTCAACGGACCGCGCACCCGGAACCGGTCGCTGTCGTAGTCGATGGTGTGGACCTTGTCCGGGTCGGCGAACACTCCGGCCTCGGGGTCGAGCACGATGGCCGAGGATTCCCAGCTGTCCCACAGCTGCAATGCGACATCGACGAATTCGGTGGCGCGCTCATATCGGCGGGCATGGTCGGGAATGGCGTCGTAGCCGAAATTGTAGGCCTCGTCGACCGTGCCGGAAGTGACGATGTTCCATCCGGCCCGCCCGCCGCTGATGTGGTCGAGCGAGGCGAATTTACGGGCCAGATTGAACGGTTCGTTATAGGTAGTCGAGGCCGTCGCGATCAGACCGATATGTTCGGTGGCGGCGGCGATGGCCGACAGCAGTGTTACCGGTTCGAACACCGCGAGCGTATTGCGCTGAATGCGCGGGCCCACCGCCAAGCCGTCGGCGAAGAAGACGGAATCCAGTTTACCGCGCTCGGCGATGCGGCCCAATTCCTGGAAATGCTTCACGTCCAGCACGCGCCGTTCCTCGGTGCGCGGATGGCGCCAGGCGGCTTCGTGATGACCGACGCCCATCAGAAAGGCGTTGAGATGAAAGGTTTTCGGTGATGGCGACATCGAGCGTCGTCGTCCCTTCGGTGTAGTGCTTCAACGATCGGATTGCGGGCGCCAGCGCGTGAGGCGGCGTTCGATCGCGACGAGTACGGCGTTGTAGACCAGGCCGACGATCGCGATGGCGACGATCCCGACATACATGTCGGGAATCTGGAAATTCTGCTGGGCGGCGGTGATGAGGTAGCCGAGTCCCGCTCGCGCACCGGACATCTCGGTGGCGATGAGGACCAGGATGGAGGCCGAGGCCGCCATCCGGATGCCGGTGAAAACGGTCGGCACGGCGGCGGGCAGGATCACCTTCTGGAACAGCCGCAGCGGTGAGAAGCCGAGGGACACAGCCGATTTGATCAGCAACGGATCCACCGATCGCACGCCGCTGATGGTGTTCAGCAAGATCGGGAAGAAGCCCGCGTAGACCACGATCGCGACCTTGGAGGTCTCGCCGATGCCGAGGATCAGGATGAACACCGGCAGCAGCGCCAGCGCCGCGGTGTTGCGGAACAGTTCGAGCAGCGGGTTCACGAAGTCGGCCACCGGCTTGTACCACGCGATGGCGACGCCGACCGGAACGGCGCACGCCACCGCTATCGCGAAGCCGACCAGCGAACGGCCCAGACTGGCGGAGGTGTTGTCCCAGAGCTGGCCGTTGCGGACCAGCTCGTCGCCGCGCTGCACGACGGTGGAAAACGGCGGCAGGAAGATCTGATCGACCAGGCCGAATCGGGGTGCGAGTTCCCAGAAGGCCAGGAACAGGCCGATGACCAGGACGGGCTTGAACAGCCGCCAGCCCCAGCGACCGGCCAGGGTGGCCAGCTGCCGTCCCGTGCCGGCGGTGGAGCGAGCGGGAGTCTCGGCCGCACTCCCGGCCGAGACAGAGGACTTCTTCGACACCAGCACGGGTTCGGCGGTGGCGGGCAGTGTGGTGGACATGGTGTTACCTCCTGTCGGTGGCCGCGAGGTCGGCCTGCTCGAGCCCCTGCGCGCGGGCCACCTCGTCGTGCAGCAGCGACCAGATCCGGTGCCGGACTTCGCTGAAGTGCTCGCTGGAGCGGATGTCGGCCTCCGGGGCGGTTTCGCGGTCGAGATCGATATCGACCACCGCCTTGACCCGTCCCGGCCGTGAGGTGAGCACGGCCACGCGCTGACCCAGATACACGGCTTCGTTGATGTCGTGGGTGATGAACAGGATGGTCTTGCCGGTGGTGCGCCAGATGCGCAGCAGTTCGTCCTGCAGCGATTCGCGGGTCTGGGCGTCGAGCGCGGCGAACGGCTCGTCCATCAGCAGCACCTCGGGATCGAAGGCGAGGCTGCGCGCGATGGCCACGCGCTGTTTCATGCCGCCGGACAACTCGTGCGGGTACCGGTCGCCGAAGCCGGTGAGGCCGACCAGCTCCAGATATTCGTCGGCGATCCGGCGTCGCTCACGCCGGCGGATGCGCTTGGCCTCCAAGCCGAATTCGATATTGCCGCGCGCGGTGCGCCACGGCAGCAGCGCGTACTGCTGGAAGACGATGCCCCGATCGAGACCGGGGCCGGTGACCGGCCGCCCGTCGAGCAGGATCTGCCCGTGGGTCGGCCGGGTCAGCCCGCCCAGCAGATCCAGCAGGGTCGACTTACCCGAACCGCTGGGTCCGACCAGGACGAGGAATTCACCGTCGCGCACGTCCACGGTGATGTTCTCCAGCGCGGTGAAGGGTGTTCCGGCGCCTCGCGCGGGAAATTCCTTGCGCACCCCGTCGAGCGCGAGTTTGATTGCCGTGTCGCTCATTTGGCGGCCACCACCTCTCCGGCCGGCCCGCTGTCGGCCGGGTACTTGCCGTTGGCGTAGGGATTGAACTTGTTCGTGTACAGATCTTTGGCCGCGAATTTCCCGGCGGGCAGTTCACCGTTGCGGACCAGCCAGTCGATCCAGATCTGCAGCTCTCGCTCCTGAATCACCGCGCCGGGCACCGGGATGCCGGACGATTTGTAGGAGTCGAGCAGTGTGGTGTTCTCGTTGCGGCCGCGCTTGTGGATGATGTCGGCCAGTCGCGCCACCGCCTGATCATGTGGCGTGATCTGCAGCCAGCGCGTCGCGCGGGCCGTGCCCTGGACGAAGTCGGCCACCGCGTCCCGATG
>NZ_LZMK01000146.1:0-888 GCF_001665865.1 Nocardia sp. 852002-20019_SCH5090214
AGGCGGTCCATCGAGTGAACGATCACCGTGTCGCCGTCACGCACGAACGCGAGCATCTCGGCGAGCTTCGGCCGCGCCGAGTCCTTCCCGGAGGCCTTGTCGGTGAAGGTGCGTTCGACATCGACGCCGTCGAGCTGGCGGACGGTGTTCTGATCGAGAGTGCTGACCCGGATATAGCCGACGCGC
Organism: Nocardia sp. 852002-20019_SCH5090214; assembly: GCF_001665865.1. NCBI lineage: Bacteria > Bacillati > Actinomycetota > Actinomycetes > Mycobacteriales > Nocardiaceae > Nocardia > Nocardia sp. 852002-20019_SCH5090214. Next base: position 187 of record NZ_LZMK01000146.1, read on the forward strand.
ATGATTCACCCCTCCAGAGACCGAAATTGTCAGGTTGAACTCTAAGAACCCAGCCGACAAGTGTCAAGAAAGGCGAATTCTCACCCTATTCTGACGCAATTCACCGGCCGGCCGATTGTGGTGTTGGGGTGTACCCCAGATGCGCAGGCACTGCCAGCACCACGCTCCGCAGCTGCGGCTGTAACGTGTTTCACTTCTGAGTGTCAACGGATTTCGGAGGGGACCGAACACAGATGCTGAGCTTCTTCGTCGAACGCGATGGTCGACTCGTCGCCCAGAAACTCGCCATCAGCCCATGGACACCGACCAAACTGAGCGGAACAGCCGTGGCCGGCATGCTCGCCCGGGAACTCGAGACCCACTGCCCGGAGGGCTTCATCCCCGCTCGACTCACAGTCGACCTGTATCAACCGGTCGACAACGCCGCGTTCGATCTGCGCAGCACGGTGGTCCGTCGAGGATCTCGAATCACTGTTGCCGACGCGGCACTGTCGCAAGACGGTCAGCAACGTGTGAGGGCGACAGCCGTTTTCCTCACCACCGGGACCGAACCGCCTGGCCAGCTCTGGAGCCGAGACGAACCGCTGCCGGTTCCGCCGCAGGAGAGTGCTGTGCCCGGCGGGACGCCGCCGCTGTTCAAGAGCGGCGATCGCGACTGGTCCGAGGATTTCGCGGCGAATCAAAACGCCGACCGCAAAATCT
>NZ_LZMK01000147.1:0-2859 GCF_001665865.1 Nocardia sp. 852002-20019_SCH5090214
ACCCGGGCGCGCAGCACCCGGCTCTCGGGCATGGGCACGTGGACGAGCACCGGGGCGCCCTCCTCGGCCAGCAGTCGCAGCGGCAGACCTTGCGGATCGAGGTCGGGATAGCGCTCGGCCTGCCAGCCGTCGGCGGTGAGCGACTGCCGGAAATAGCCCGACCGATACAGCAGGCCGACGCCGATCAGCGGCAAGCCCAGATCCGAGGCCGCCTTGAGATGGTCACCGGCCAGAATTCCCAGCCCGCCCGAGTAATTCGGCAGCACCTCGGTCACACCGAATTCCATGGAGAAGTAGGCGATACCGCGCGGCGCCGGGGTTTGCGGTTGCGCGGCGTTATGTTCGGCGAACCAGCTGGGTCTGGTCAGATAGTCCCGCAGGTCGGCCTCGGCGGCGTCGACGGCCGCCTGATAATCGGGGTCCGCGGCCCACTCGTCGAGCCGCTCCGCGTCCACCTCGCCGAGCATCCGCACCGGATCGCGGCCGACCCGCGCCCACAACTCGGGATCCAGCTGCGCGAACACATCCTGAGTAGGCCCGTGCCACGACCACCGCAGATTGGCGGCCAGCTCACCGAGGGCGGCCAACCGCTGTGGCAGATGGGCACGAACGGTGAAACGACGCAATGCCTTCACCGGGTAGACCCTACACGGCGGTATCGGGCCGCACCCCGCACGCCGAGACCGGGCCAGCGCGCTGACCTGCTGCGAAAGGTGTTATCCCCGCAGCGTCCGAGCGAGCAGGGCCAGCAGTTCGCGCCGGTGCCGCGCATCGGCTTCGCGGTCGTAGGCCGCGGTGTCGGTCTGGGTGTAACCGTGGTGTGCGCCGGGGTAGACCTCGGTGCGGTAGCGCACTCCGGCCGCGGCCAGCGCCTTGTCGAACGTCTCGATCTGGTCGGGCGTCAGCGAGCGGTCCTGGTCGGCATGGCCGAAATACATTTCCGCCGTGGCACTCTCGACGGCGAGATGCGGGCTGTCGGGGCCGTCGACGACCAATCCCCCGGTGTGGAATCCGGCCGCGGCCGCGATTCGGTCACCGAACGCGCCGGCCGTGTACACCGTCAACCGGCCGCCCATGCAGTAGCCGGCGGTGGCCATCGGCCCGTCGGCCGTGTGCTCGAACGCCGTGAGCCAGTCCAGATAGGCACCGGCGTCGCGGACCACGAGATCGCGGGTGAGTTCCCGCAGCATCGGGACGATCGTGGCGAACAGGTCCGGACGCTGCTGCGGGTCGATGAAATCCGGCAGCTCGACCAGCGGCGCCCGGCCGTGCCGGTAGAAGACGTTGGGCACCAGCACCGTGTATCCGGCCGCGGCGACATCGTCGGCCAGCGCGCGCAGGCTCGGACGCAGTCCGAACGCGTCCATGTACAGCAACACACCGGGGTACTTCCCGCCCGCCGCGGGATAGGTGACGTACGCGTCGGCGACACCGTCGGGCGTCGCGATCTCCACGGCCTGCCCCTGCACCGCTGTCATGCGCAATTCCCTTTCTCTCGGCTCTCTCGGCGAATTCGTTCGTGCCGGTAGTGCGCACCGGCGTCCACAGAAACGGAACCAACGCCCCGGAAAGTCTGCCACGGGCACCTCCGGCCCGCAATCGCCCAGGCCCACGTCGCGCGTGTTCGTGGTCGCGCCCGGACTACCGGTACGGTTGGTGCCGTGACCGGTCGCATCGCCATCGATGACACCGCCCCGGCCGTCGCGGGCGGATATCCGGCCAAGGCCGTGGTCGGCGAGGTGGTGCCGGTACGAGCCGTGGTGTGGCGCGAGGGCCACGACGCGGTGGCGGCCACTCTGGCCGTGCGCGGACCGGGCGGCGGACGCACCCAGCGGATCCGGATGGCGCCCGAGTTCGAACCCGATGTCTTCAACGCGGTCTTCACCCCGAATACGCCGGGGCTGTGGACCTTTCGCGTCGAAGGCTGGGGCGATCCGATCACCGGGTGGCGGGCCGCGGTCGAGGCGAAACTCGCCGTCGGCCAGAGCGCGGCGGATCTGGCCAACGATCTCGAGATCGGTGCCCGGCTGTTCGAACGGGCGGCCCAGGCGGTGCCGAAACGCCAGTGGGAGAAATTGCGCGCCGCCGCGGCCGCGCTGCGCAGCGACGGGCAACTGCCGGCGCGGGTGGCACCCGCCTTCAGCGCCGAGGTGGCCGAGATTCTGCGCGAGACGCCGCTGCGCGATCTGGTGACCCGCGGTCCGGCCCACACCGTGCTGGTCGAGCGGCGGCGAGCGCTGGTCGGCTCGTGGTACGAATTCTTCCCCCGCTCCACCGGCGGCTGGGACGCCGACGGAAATCCGGTGCACGGCACCTTCGCCACCGCGACGAAAGAACTGCCACGCATCGCGGCCATGGGTTTCGATGTCGTCTACCTGCCGCCGATCCACCCGATCGGAACGGTGAATCGCAAGGGCCCCAACAACTCTCTGACCTGCGGTCCCGATGATTTCGGTTCCCCCTGGGCGATCGGCTCGGCCGAAGGCGGCCACGACGCCGTCCACCCGCTCCTGGGGACCGAGGCGGATTTCGCCGAATTCGTCCGTGCCGCAGGCGAACTCGGTCTCGAGGTGGCGCTGGATCTGGCGCTGCAGTGCGCGCCCGACCACCCGTGGGTGCGCAGCCATCCGGAATGGTTCACCACCCTCCCCGACGGCACCATCGCGTTCGCGGAGAATCCGCCGAAGAAATATCAGGACATCTACCCGCTGGATTTCGACAACGATCCGGACGGGCTCTACGCCGCCGTCCTGGGCGTCGTGCGGCACTGGATCGCCTTGGGAGTCACCATCTTCCGGGTCGACAATCCGCACACCAAACCGGCCGACTTCTGGGAATGGCTCATCGCGCAGGTGCGCC